>LUCD01000046.1 GCA_001593925.1 Candidatus Bathyarchaeota archaeon B26-1 | reverse complement strand
CATTTACCTAACGCTGTGACGTTGGCGTGTTTGATCATGTCCCAAGGGAGGACGACTTCCTTACCCTTCCTACCTTTAACGACGAGGAAGATGTTCTCTTCAGTCATCTTCAGACTGCTCATTATGCCGGAGACGTAGCCCTCCGAGTCGACGACTATGGCTCCGGCGAGCTCCTCCTCGGAGTAGAGCATACCCTAACCACTCAGACGGAAACTTAACATCTTCTACTTGAGGATGGAAGTTCCTAATCAGCTTTTCCGTGGAGCTGGAGCCAAGTTCCGAAGCCAGCCTACACGCTCTTAGATATCTCCGCGACCACAGCCCTGCTCAGCCTCAAGACGTCCTTGGTTCTCAGCTCGAGAAGCCTATCCCTGCTTCCCCCTCCACAGTAGATCGTCTCATACTTTAGGAGAGACTTGTCGATAACCGTTTTCATAGGGGTCTTATGCCCGATGGAAGGCGTTCCACCTGGAGGGTATCCGCTTATCTCCCCAGCCCTCTCGAAGGAGACGAGCCTGACCCTCCGAACGCCCAAGGCTCTAGCCGCGGCTTTGAGGTTTACCCTGCGGTCTCCGGGCACAATTAGGAGGACGAACTCGCCCCCATCGGTCTCGGAGACCAGGTTCTTGGTTAACCTCCCTATCTCCACGCCTGCAACCTTAGCTGCGTCGGCCGTGTGAACGGTCTCGGGTTTATGGATGAACCTGTACCAGACCCTGTTCTTCTTTAGATATTCTTCCAAGTCTGAGGGGTTCATCCTGTTCTTCCTCCTTTGTCATCCGCTTTCATGGAGCCCACAGACCGACCGTACCTGTTCAAGGAGCCTTCTTCCACCTCGGTCCTTAGGAGGAGGTCTATGAGCTTCCTTGTGTCGACTTCAGCTCGGGTTCTCCAATCAAGGTAGAGTTGGCCGTTCTCGTCTTCACCTATGTAGCCGTACCGGATGAACCTGTTGAGGTTCGTCTCCGTTCTCCACCCCGGCAACTTAACTTTCAGCAGGTCTTCAACCTCCTTGCGGGGAGCCTTACCGTCCTTAGAGATTATGTATGAGATCGTTATGGCTAGAGCCGCTATGTCGTCGATTCTCCACCCTAAGAGCTTAGTCTCACTAGGCGTCAGGGTTCCCCTCAAAGTTATGTAGAAGCGGGCTCTATTGAGCTGCTCTGGAGTTGGGTTTTCAGGGGCTTCCTTGCCCGTCCCCTCCTCGAAGACGACGTTGACCTTCAGGTCGAGCTTCTCCAGATAGTCGTCTAAGACCTTTAGGACCTTCATGTAGTCCGGGCCTAGGCTCCTCCTGAGCTCCCAGCCTTTGGCTCCGGGCTTCGAGTGGCGCTTGAAGAGTAGGAGATGGACCGCCCTCCTCATCTTCATGGTGTAGTAGGCCTTTCTTCTCCCCCTCAGCCTTCTCGGCGCCTCCTGCTTCTCCACTCCACCCACTCCTCGTAGCTTATCGGTACAGGTATGGAGAAGAGCTGCTCCTTCCTCTTCTCCCATCTCAGAGTCTCCCGCCCAATCTGGAGCGGAGGCTCCTTCAACGGCTTGAGGAAAATCTCATCCTCTAACGGGTATATCTCCATCGTCGCGTACCCGTATGTGACGAGGAAACTCGTTAGGTAGGCCCTCCTAACGCTCTCTTCATAGCTCTGTGAACCTATAAAGTCCCAGTACCGTATCCTCCCGTCCATGCCAGTCTTCTCCTTCAGTTCCCTCCAGAGAGACCTCATCTCCTCCAAGAAGGCCTCCTCAGCAAGGATACCCGACTTAACAAGCTCTTCACGCGTTACCGTTCCGGGCTCTACTTTGGAGGCCCTCTCCCTCAACATCCGCTCATCCAACGGTAACAGGTCTTCCCAGTACCTGAGAGCCTCCTCTAAGCTTCGGATCGAGAGCTGCTCCAGCTCCGCGATGGGATGCCAAGCTTGGAGGAAAACCTTAGCTGTTTTCTCGTTACTTAAGCTGCGAAGTTTCTCCTCTAAGAGGAAGGGGTCCGTATAGAGCGAGGTGGACCTACGTTTAACCCATTCGCTCTGCAACTTTATTATGGATGCTATCTCATTCAGGGCTTCCGCGTCGAGGCAGAGGTCTTCAGGAGCGTCCCATTCAGAGAAGTACTTTCTCAGTACGGCGACGAGGTCGTCTACGTCGACTAGGAAAGGGTTCAAGCCTCTGCTTCGGACGGACCTGCAGAGCTCTATTATCCCTTGGAGGTCTTCTCTACCGACCTTCCTCTTCCCGCGCGGCATCAGAGAGACTCCTTTATTATGGATGATCCCCCGACGTTCTGAACCGTGATTATGTGGACGTCTCGCCCCTCAAAATATATTTGGTTCGGGGTTATGGCGAGGTATTGGACGCCTTGCCCCTCAAGAGAAGAGATTAGGAGGTTCGCCATAATCTCTCTGTTCCGCGGGTCCATGTGTATGTCGTACTCGTCGATGGCTCTGAACGGCGACTTAACGTGCTGTTGTAGTGCCAGGAGGAACGCCATGGTCGCCGTGCTCCTCTCTCCCCCGCTCTGGGTGTAAGCGTTCAGCGGAACAGGGTCAGCGCCCTTAAATCCGACAAGTATCTCGATCCCAGCCGCCTCTATATCATGCTCGTTCAGGAAGCGGACGGAGCCGACGGCGTCCGCGTAGGAAAGTATCCTCCTGTACTCCGCGTCCACCTGCTCTATAAGCCTCCTGATCACCGTTCTCCAAGCGTCCATTCGGGCCTTAACCTCCTTTAAGGCCTTCTCGCGGTTCTCAGCGACCATCCTGCTCTTCTCCTTGAGTTCTAGGTAGAGCTTGGAGTAAGACTCGTACATCCGTTCCACATCCTCGGAGACGTCGGCCAACGCGGCGATCCTGCCGTCGGTAACCCTCATCTCGTCGAGTATCTCTTCCACGCTCCTAACAGCCGCTATCCTCGGGCCGATCTCCGCGGCCCTCGAGACCTCAGCCTCCAACTCTTTAAGAGAACGGTTGAGGCTTCTCTCTAGGTCGTTCAGGCTTCTCGCCGCGTCTCCCCTCCGGTAGCGGAGGAGAGCCAAGTTAACCCTCTCCTCGAGAATCTCCTCGGAGAGGCCGTCCACCTCACGGTTCAGGCTCTCTAAACGTCTTTTGATGCCATCAACGCGGGATGTGAGCTCCGCGGCCCTAGAGGCTGAGAGGTCTATGACGGCCTTAAGGTTCTCTATTCTAGGTGTGAGAAAACTTGTTATGGGCTCGCGGAGGATCTTCGAGGCGTCCCCCCGTTCGGTTATCAGCCGGTTTAGGTCGTCAAGTATCTCCTTGGCCAGCGAGGCTCTTGCCTCTTGACGGGCCTTCTCTCCTTCAATCCTCACCCTCTCCTCAAAGGCCTCACGTAGGGCTGATCTCTTCAGTTGGAGGGTTTCTTGGAGGCTCTTCACCCGGCCTTCCGAGGAGGCTACCTTCCCGTCGATCTCTTCGATTGTGTACTTTAATCTACGAATCTCGGCCTCGAGCTCGTTGATCGTCTCCTCCTTCCTCGCAACCTTGGCCCAAGCGAGCTCACGTTCTAGGAACCTCCTCTTCATTAGGAGCTGTTTCTTCTGCTGGTAACGGTCATACTGCTCACGCCAGTAGTTTAGGGTCTGCTCGGCGGATTCTAAGAGCTTGTTTATGGACTCTTCTTGGCTCATGATCCTGCTCAGCTTTCTCTTTGCTTCTAGGACGTGTCTCCTGTAGGGTTCGAGGCCTACGGCCGCCTCAACCATCTTCAGTTTCTCTTGGGGCGGGAGGACGACGAACTGTTCAGCCATGTTCTGGTGCATGATTATGAGCATGTTGTCGGGGTCGACTCCGAAGCGGGAGAGCAACCTCAAAACGTCGCTCCTGTTGACCGGCCTGTTGTCGAGCTCGAACCAGTATCGGCCGTCCCTCCTCAGAACCCTAGTCAGCAATATCTCGTCCTTCTTGATCTTCGGGACAGGGCGGCGTCCACCCCTCCTAGAGTTGTCCAGAACGAGGGTAACTCTCCCCATCTCTCTGCCCCAGCGGATGAGGTCGCTCAGCCTCTTCGAACGTTCGGTGTAGGACTGGCCTAGAGCAACCGAGATTCCGAGGAGTATGGATGACTTGCCGGAGCCATTCGGTCCGCAGACTATGTTTACACCTGGCTTTAACGGTATCCTAGCGTAGTCGTAGCTCATGAAGCTCTCCAGAATAATCTCTCGGATCAGCATGGGGCGGAGTCCTCTTCGAGCGATAGTAGAATAGGCACCTTCTAATATTAAGGGATTTCTGATTCGGGGCGGTTCAAGTGAAGTACGGCTTCCTCTTCCTGACGGCTTCGAGGAAGAGCTCCCTTAGATCGGCCTCTGAAGCTCCCCTCCTCATGGGGCCTAGGATATCCACCAAGTTGTCGTCTCTGAAGAGGCAGGGTTTGAGCTTTCCGTCAGATGTAACTCTGAGCCTGTTGCAGTACCTGCAGAACTCGGTGTTGTGCATGGGCTTGACGACCTCCACCTCAACCCCTTCAGGTAGAATGTACTTCCTTCTATGATGAACCTCCCTGACTACCACCCTCACAGCCCTCCTCTCCAACTCCTCTTCTATACCGGAGAGGTCGAGGTGTCTCCTCAAGTAGACTTCCTCGAGTCTCCCATGGAAAGACTCGAGCTCGATCAGCTGCAGGATGAGGCCGTTTCTCCTAGCGAAGTCAACCATCTCCCACACTTGGTCGTCGTTGATACCCTTCATCAAGACCATGTTAACTTTGACGGGGGATAAGCCGGCGTCGACCGCCTCCTTTATTCCGGAGACCACGGCGTCTAGGAGGTTGAACCCCGTTATCATGCGGTAGGTCTCAGGTCTCAAGGTGTCGAGGCTCACGTTAACCCTAGCCAGACCGGCCTCCCTGAGCTGGACCGCGGAGCCCTCTAGGAAGGTTCCGTTCGTAGTCATTGAGACCTCAACTATTCCCGGCACTCCACTTATTCTCTTAACGATCTCCCTGATGTCCTTTCTTAGTAGGGGTTCGCCTCCGGTCAGCTTGACGCTCTCAACGCCGAAGGAAGCCGCAACCTCAACTATCCTCTCGATCTCTTGGGGGGCCATCTCCACGGGGTTGGTCTGGGGCTTCTCACCCTCCAAGTGGCAGTAGAAGCATCTGAGGTTGCACCTCTGGGTGACAGAGATGCGGAGGCTCTTCACGGGTCTCCCATAGGGGTCCGTAACCATCGTTGCTCTTCCTTCCCCCAAAATCTAGGCGGTAGGAGCCTATTAACCGTATCGGGAAGGCCGCGGAAGAGTTAAGATTTATCTTCGGTCACGCCTTTACATTCAGGTGTTGCCGGAGAGGATGGTTGACTTGTCCAAGTTGAGAAGCGACTCGGTTAAGGTCGGCGTCGAGAGGGCTCCTCACAGAGCCATACTCAAGTGTTTAGGCGTCACGGAGAGCGACATGAGTAAACCCTTCATAGCCATCGCGAACAGCTACACGACGGCGGTTCCGGGCCACATGCACCTGAACCGCCTAGCTGACTTCGTCAAGGCTGGGATAAGGGAGGCTGGAGGAGTCCCATTCGAGTTCAACACGATAGCCATCTGCGACGGCTTAACCATGGGACATAAGGGCATGCACTACTCTCTCCCCTCGAGGGAACTGATAGCGGACTCGGTTGAGGTGATGGTGGAGGCCAACCGTTTCGACGGCCTGGTTCTCCTCACAAACTGCGACAAGATCACGCCCGGCATGCTCATGGCGGCGGCCCGGCTCAACATCCCCTCAATAGTCGTAACCGGAGGCCCCATGCTTTCCGGAGTCTTCAAGGGTAGAAGGGTTGACGTAACCGCGATCTTCGAGGCCATAGGGGAGGTTGCGGCTGGAAAGATGAGCCTAGAAGACCTGAAGATGATGGAGGACTACGCTTTTCCGGGATGCGGCTCATGCAACGGCATGTACACCGCCAACAGCATGGCCTGCATAACCGAGGCCCTAGGCCTCTCGATGCCCGGTTGCGCAACAGCCTTAGCCGTCTCATCCGCGAAGCTAAGGATCGCCAAGGAGAGCGGAAAAAGGATAGTCGAGCTTGTGAAGCGCGACCTCAAACCCTTAGAGATACTGAAGCTCGAAGCCTTCGAGAACGCTATAATGGTAGATATGGCCCTCGGAGGCTCAACGAACACTGTTCTCCACCTCAAGGCCGTGGCGAACGAGGCTGGGGTCGACCTCCCCCTAAGCCTCTTCGACGATCTGGGAAGGAAGACCCCGCACCTCTGCGATATGCGGCCAAGCGGGCCATACGATCTGCAGGAGCTGGACGCGGCCGGGGGTATACCCGCGGTTATGAAGGAGTTGAGGTCCCTCATCCACCTCGACATGATCACGGTGACGGGGAAGACCGTTGGGGAGAACATCAAAGACGCCGTCGTCTACGATAGGAGGGTCATAAGGCCCTTTGAGAATCCTGTCCACAGGGAGGGCGGGATAGCCATACTGACCGGGAGCCTAGCCCCCAAAGGAGCCGTGGTAAAGACTGCGGCTATATCGCCTAAAATCCTCGTCCATAAGGGTCCGGCACGAGTCTTCGACTCGGAGGAAGACGCCATGAAAGCTATCCTAGCAGGCGAGATAAGGGAGGGAGACGTAATAATCATCCGTTACGAGGGGCCGAAGGGGGGCCCCGGCATGAGGGAGATGCTCTCTCCGACGGCCGCGGTTGCAGGTATGGGCTTAAGCGACTCCGTGGTCTTGGTGACTGATGGGAGGTTCTCAGGCGCAACGAGAGGCCCATGCATAGGCCACGTCTCACCTGAGGCCGCTGAAGGAGGGCCGATAGCCGTCGTTGAGGACGGCGACGAGGTTGAGGTCGACATTCCGAAGAGGATTCTCAACCTCCTCATAGACGAGGACGAGCTGGAGGACCGCTTAAAGCGGTGGAAACCCAAGCCTCCAAGGGTTAAGAGGGGGTACCTCCGCAGGTACTCCATGCTCGTCAGGTCGGCCGACGAGGGAGGAACCTTCAAGTACCTGTAGCGAACCGCCTATCCGCCAGCCTCCAACAACACCGCAGACCCTAATAGGAGAAGGGAGTTAACATCCCTTCTTCCTCCCGCAATGGAACATGGGTCTAAACGGTCTCAGCCTTCTGAGGTCTGGACGATCCTTAGAGTCTCTTGGACATGTAGGGTCCGTCGGGCTTGTATCCGAAGCGCCTGTAGTACTCCTTCGTCCCTAAAGCGCTCGTTACGAGTATCTTCTCAACCCCCTTCTCTACACTGGCCTCTTCAGCCTCTGAGAGAAGTTTAGCGCCGAAGCCCATATGCTGGTAGGCCTCCCTGTTCGGGAGGGGTTTAGCCCCGACGGGGAGGAGTTGACCGCAGACGCGTAGCTCCCTTATGATGGAAGAGTTGAAGCCAGATATCTCAGGCCTGTGGGCGTGTTCGGATGGAAACCTCAACCTTAAGTATCCGATCAAGATGTCGTTGGACAAGTCTTCGATGGAGATGAAGACCTCTTCGCCCTCCGAAGCCGTGTAGCTCCTCCTCAAAACCTCAACATCCTCTAAGCTCGGTCTTTCCCCTTTAGAGAGCCATCGGAGGCCGACTTCACGGCACCTGATGCATCGACACTTAAACCCCAGCCTCTTAAGTCTCTCATGGACGAGCTGGCGGAGGTTACTCTTATCGACACCAGCCTCAATCAGGTATGATGGGATGTCTCTCTGAACCCTCATGATGCGGACCCATTCCGGAACGAACCTCTTAACCTCAGAGATTAAACGTACCGCCTCCTCAGTCGTGTAGGGTCTGTATTCGCCGCGCCTCCACCAATCATGGAGCTTTGTTCCCTTGAGAACTAGGCAGGGATATATCTTTAACATGTCAGGTTTAAAGCGTGGGTCGGTGAATATCGTCTTGAAGGCTTCTAGGTCCCTCTCGAAGCTGGACCCGGGAAGCCCCGGCATCATGTGGTACACAACTTTGAGCCCCGAATCCTTCAGAATCCGTGTGGCCTCAACGACGTCTTGGACCGTGTGGCCTCTGTCGACGATCTCGTATATGTCGTCGTATATGTTCTGCACCCCCAGCTCGACGCGGGTGACGCCCATAGAGAGCATCAGGTCGACGTGGGCCTCCTTGGACCAGTCAGGCCTCGTCTCCACGGTGATCCCGACGTTCCGTACGCGGCTCTTCTCGGCTTCTCGTTTGGCTATCTCTAGGGAGGAAACCCTCTTCCCGATGATCGCTTCGAGGCATCCCTTAACGAAGTACCTCTGGTACTCGGGGGGAGCCGCGGGGAATGTTCCGCCCATAATTATGAGCTCAACCTTATCTACGGTGTGTCCTATGGCCTTCAGCTGCTCGATGCGGTGTCTAACCTGCCAGTAAGGGTCGTAACGGTTCTGGATTCCCCTCAAGGCGGCTGGCTCGTGGCCGGTGTAGCTCTGGGGAACCCCTTGAGTTGGGCCTCCCGGACAGTATGCGCAGGGCTCGCTCTTCGGGCATGGGTAGGGCCGGGTCATGGCGGCTACCACCGTGACCCCGGAGGCCGTCCTAACCTTCTTGCGGCGTAGAATGTGGATGAGCCGGCTTCTCTCGGAGGGCGTGAGGACGCTTATCAACTCTGCGTTCGATGGTATCCTCCTTAAGCCGTACCTGCCGGCAACCCTAGTCTTGGCTAGCCCAACATCTCTGACCGTGGGGTTCGGGATGCGCATTAGGTAGTCCACGATCTCCCTGCAGACCTTGATGTCCATCGTCCTCTCACCATAAAAATGGAGAGGACGTAAAGATAAAGGATGCTTTGGAGAGTTATTTGCGGCTACAAGAAAATTGGCGCTCTTCTAGGTCGGTGAGCCGGGGCGCCAACGACGTTGAGATGGAAACCGTTATCTTCGTCTTTATGTTATTTACCTCTAGATATGGCTATCTCGCTGTCGATCCTTGGATACGAGTCTAAACTCTCAAGGATGCTCAACAACCTAGAGGGGTCCAGAGCCTTCTCCGAGATCGTTAGGATGGTCAAGTCGGGGATGCTCCACAGCCTGCACATCGACGTTATGCGGCCTAACCTCATACCCGGCAGGACGAGGTTCCAAACAGACTTGATTAAGGAGCTGTACGAGAGGCTGGGCGGGGAGATACCCTTCCGAATCCACCTGATGATGAAGGAGCCTCTTAGGTTGCTGGGGGAGATCAATAGGTTTTAGGGGCCGAGCTCCGCCGGGATGTCTCCGTCATCTTGCAGAGGGAGGCGTACACCTCCGAAGACGAGATGGCTCGAGAAGTGGAGGTTGCGAGAGGGATGGGTTACGGGGTTGGGGTCAGCCTAGACCTTCCATCACCCCTCGCTTTACTCGGCGAAGTGGCTGTCAGGAGGGCGGACTTCGTTCTGTTGATGACCGTTCCCATGGGGAGGGGAGGCCAAGAATATTCTCCTAAAGCCAACTCCAGAATAGCCGAGTTCTCGAAGAGGTTTCCAGAGGTTCCGATATGGGTGGACGGAGGCCTAAAAGCAGATAACATACTGGCCGCTAGGGACGCTGGGGCCAGCGGCTTCGTGGTAGGCTCCTTCATCACGGATAGTAGAAACCCCTTAGAAGCCTTGAAGAGGCTCAGGGAGATTCTGGACTAAAGCCTTCAAAGACCCCAATCCAGCAGGAAGACGAACCCGCAAAGCTCATAGAAGGTTTCACGCAAGAAGCCAAGATAATCAGACAACACCTCAGCCAGATAGGCCGAAGAGACGGAAGCATATCCAGAA
>LUCD01000045.1 GCA_001593925.1 Candidatus Bathyarchaeota archaeon B26-1 | reverse complement strand
GAAGTATCCCATGGCGATGTCAGCGACTATGCCTAGAAACGTGAAGGTGATCATCACTAAGATCGGCTTTACCCAGCACGGGTGGAAGAAGACCCATTGAGTACGCATCAGTTCTTTAACCACGTTGGATGGGGGAGCGAACCAGTCCGGCATGTACTGGGATACGCCTAGAGCCTCGCTGGTAGGCGCTACCCTATAGTACATGTACTGTATCGGGGTTACAAAGGACATTGCGTAAGTGACGGCCATCGACTGGAAAGACAGAAGGATGAATAGTTCCTGCTTATTCAGCGGCGTCCCGATGGAACGGCTGATCCACCACCACAGGAGTATCACGAACCACGCTTGGAGACCTAACGGCTGGTTCGTTAGGAGCATATAATAGATCATGGCTGGCTGAACCGCTCCAATCGCAAATATTAAAGCCAAGGCGGACCTCCATGTTAGACCTTTCTTGGGGGTTACAGTTTCCATTTTCTTAAGCCTCCTCGGCGAGCTTCAACATCTCCTTTCCTCTTTCAATATAGTTTTTCTGTCTGCTTAGGGGCAGGGTTCTCCAAATGAGGAACTGTTTTCTCAGTTCGGTTATGAAGAGTCTGTTCGAGGACACCCAGACCGGCCTGTAGCCTCTTAACAGCCGTAGGTGAACTGAGAACGTGAAGCTCTCACCTTTAATCTTGGTTGCGGTTATGGTCGCTTTCTGGGCTACACCCGTGTCGTAAGGAGCTAACCTGACGGTGGACTCCATCACCAAGATGCGCTTCTCATCCTCGGTCGTCGCCTTGAATCTGATGTCTTCAGGAGTGAATGTTCCAACGCTCTCATCCATATGAACCTCAAGGAACTCCTTCAAGAAGGCGAGGACGCCTAGGGCTTCAGCCTCGGTGGTTACGACGAACGGCATGGGGAAGAACCACGTTGAGGCCGATGGTTTAGGCATCCTCCACTTTCGCTCAAGCGAGGGCAAGACCACCTTAGAAGATTTGGACGCGGGATAGATCGAGGACAGCAGAGTCACTAGGATCGCGCTACCTACCACGATGAGAACCGAGAACGATGCGTAGTTGGGAACGAATTCAGGCGGGTAGAGGTGGAGGTTCATCATCACGATGGTTCCAGCTAACCCCACTATGTACCCGATGACTGAGCTGAATAGGCCATATATGAGCGACTCTGCGATGAACATGCTTGTGACGTGTAGGGGTGAGAGCCCGACTGAGAGGTAGATTTTGATGTCCCTCACCCTTTCATGGACCACTCCGAACATCAGGTTCAAGATCGTTAGGAACCCTATTAGGAGCGGGGCGACCACCATTCCGAAACCCGTGCCTACGAGGCGTGGACGAATAAACAATGTGCGGATCGGGCCCTCCAAACCAGTTGCCTGCGTGTAAGAAACCCGAGTGTTCAGCATCAGCGACAATTCAAATGCTAGTTGAGGAATAACCGAGACGTTGTAAGGTTTGAGCGCTATCGAGCTTATAGCCCAGTAGGAGTACATCTGTACCGGCATTATCGCCGTTACCCACATTTGGGGGACCTCCCTCAACCTTATCGCTAAGTTGAATGGGATTATTATGATGTTATTGCCGCTGAAGTGGGGTGGAGACACGTATTGGGGTTCAGGAATAGCTTCACCAGTGAGTTGCGGCATCATGGGCGTGATTCGTTCTCCATCGAGGTCCTCGATCTCGTTGAGCTTATTACCATCGAAGATGCCGATGACCTTGAGGTTGAGCCCCCAAACATTAATGGTGGAGCCTATCTTTACGGGTTTCCCGAGCTCCCTCGTCAGGTTGTTGGCTGTGACGTGGCTGATCAGGCATGCGAATACGTCGTCTTCTTCGAACCATCTCCCTTGGATATACTCCTGGAGTCCACTGTTTATGCGAATCTCATCGGGTGAAAGTCCTAGGATCGCAAAGACCTTCGTTAACTTCTTTTCGGTGAAGTATATCTCTCCCACGATTCCTACTGCCTGTGCAGTTTCGGGTAGGGGCGGATATATCCAGATGCGCGGCGCTATTATGGCTGAATCACGGTACTTGGAGTATATTTGAACGTAGACCTCTTCGGGGATGTTTGACCACGGGTACATTCTGACCAGTATACCTTGGTATGGGATTGCACCATGTCTCTCCTCCTCCCATTTGGTTACCGTGAGAGCCGTAGAGGTGAACGTGATGAGCGCGAAGACTATCAACGTGAGGGAGATTATTGTCAGTATTGTTCTGAAATACCGTTTCTTCATGTGTTCGATACCGGTTGAGAAGGCTGTGACGGCGGCGCTTCCACGGCTTATCTCGACCGTGTGGACACCTATTAACCTCTCCCTCACCATCCTAGCGGAAGATACTGTTTCGTAGAGGATGAATATTGCTAAGGGTATGCATATGAGAAGGATGGCAAACGAAAGGATGACCATTCCCGCGTGGGTGGCTATGCTTAGACCCGGATGGACAAAGTAGAAGATGGCTAAGAACGCGACCATTATCCCTATCACCGCAATTATCCTTTTGACTCCGATCTGCCCTACGAGGAGCTTCTCCGCCGCCACCGCGAAGGGTATCAAGAGCAACGTGAAGAACACTGTTGAGAAGATCACCTGCCAGATCAGGTCCATCGTAGCGTAGTAAGCCTTCATCTCGTAAGCCCAGGCAGAGAAGGCTTGTCCGTAGGAGGCGCTGAATTTTCGGTTTGCCAGATTCTCTTGGGCTTTGTCTAGGGAAGACCGGGCTAATTCGTGGTATAACTTCATGGTAGGGTTGAAGGTGCTGTGTTCTATTGCAAGCCTGTATCTCCCATCGTTCATCCAGAAGAGGTTCCTTGCAATATTGAGGACTGACTCCTTTATGATTAAGGTTTCACCCTGTTTAACCGTGTAGCCGTATCCCTTCGGGTTGTCCTCGGTTGCGTTCAGGAGTATACCTTGGGGGAAGCGCCCGGTATACTTTATGATTAGCTCTATCGGCGTGTCCGGAGGCACGAAGAGCATTGTGTCGCCGTAGAAGGATGAGAGCTGGCTCTGCCAGATGGCTGGAGCGTGCGCCCTGTGGTTGTATATTTGGACGTAACCTATAGGTGAAAGGAGGGTTGGATCGTAAAGTGAGAATAAGGCTATGCTACCACACTTAAAGATTGAGACCAGGTACGTGTATGGATCGGCCGTTACTTGAGGCACGCTTGGAGCTGAGTAGACACCTCGATCCGTAGCCCATAAGATTCTTCCGTCAGTCCTGTTGACAACGTAGGCTTCAACCATGATCGAGCTGAAGGATTTAACACCTTTGATCACGGCTTCCCCGTTCTCGTCCGGCCGGATCATCATGTCTAAAGCTCCAACGAGAGCGCTTGTACCCAACATTGAGAACGTCGTGGCACCTACGCTTGTGAAGTGTATGATGAGGTCTTTCCAGAGGTCTGGGTAACGACTCTTAGTGAAGGCGTCCCAGTAGGCCGTTGTAAGGTTATAGACCGTGACCCTGATTTTGAGGGTTGAGAACCCCCTTTCTCCAAGACTGTCAAACCGCTGGGGTGAATGGGGCAGGCTGATGAAAGGTTCATGGAGGAGACCCCAGACTGTGCAGTAGATGAATGGAACCTGATAGAAGAGGTTATCGAAGTTAACTTTATCCAAATTATCGTTGGGGGTCTTCATCCATATCCGGAAATCGTTAGATGTATGGAAGGTGAAGGCTCCTCCGTAACATGCAAGGGTGTAAGCCTCAGAGTCGAAGGTTCTTGTTCCTTGAGCCTCAAGCATAGGCATCTGTTGGATTCCTCTAGGATAAGCGTTCGTGATTCTGTCGAGAAAGTTCTCGGCGTATTTCGGTCCTAGAATCCTCTGCATGGCATCCTTGTAACCGCCAGTACCGAATATCCTTCCAATTAACCAGGTGTAATGTGTACGTAGAGTTTCGACGTAACGGTACGTGTAGGTGCCTCCCGTATGATGTAAGCCGAGTATGTTGGTGCCTGAGGACAAGTCAAGCCCTATGAAGAGCTTTATCTTACTGCCGAGATCATCGAAGTGGCGGTCAACCCATTCCCTAGCACCCCAAAGCCCCTCCCAATGACCGGAGAGGACAACAAACATCACCGATCTATCGGGTTTATGTCTACTCAAGAATGTGGCCAAGTCTAGGAGAACAGCTAGACCCTGAGCGTCCGTGGCTCCAGGTGAAATGGCTGGGACGATCGACCATGAATCTAGGTAGGCTGAGACGACTATGATCTCGTCTTTGTGGGTGCCGATTCCCGGTACAAGGCCTACTATGTTGGGGACGACCACGTTATCCCATGACATATTTAAGGTGACATGTATCCTGACGGGGCCGTCTTCGCATAGTTCCTTAAGTTTGGCGCCGTCCTCGCTTGAAACGTATAATCTTGGAAATCTGAGCGGCACGTTATATGCGAGCTGGAAGACTTCAGGTCTGAGTATCTCCGTACCTATGTATATGACGCCTTTTGCCCCTCTCATAGCCGCTATCCTGAAGAGCCAACGTGAGTTGAAATCCATCAACACAAATTTGCCAGAGACATCTTTTTCATCAAAGTCTTCTACGTACCTGCCCCTAACATACACCAATTCGTCTCCTTCAGGGGGAGACTGATAGGGGCTTGGGTTGACATAGTTCGGCCATAGAGCGTACGCCTTGATTATTGTTCCGTTTGAGAGAACAACCTTTGAACCGTGGTCAATAGGAACCGTAACCGTGTAGTTCTCGAAGTATGTTTCATTATCCTCCCCGTAAGGTTGAATCCCTATGGACTCGAAGTGGGAAACTACGTATCTGGCAGCTTCGAAGAAGCCGGGGTAGCCCGTCACTCTCGACTGGTAACCGGTGAGGACGGATAAATGCTCCCTTATAGCAGAGTAGTTTATGTTATTTATGACCGTGCTGAAGCCGTAATCGCCATTGTAAGTGATAACGATATTATTATCGGCCTTTACCGACAATAAGGACTGCATAATAAGCATTGAGAAAATAGAGAAGATTATGATGGCCATTTTATGGTTGACGGCCATTTTGCAAACCCTTTTAAGATATCTGTTCTGTTGATGTAGTTATAACACTGTCCGATTATTTAAGTTTTATGATGCCATGCGGTCGTTTTTTCTGCAGAGTTTCCCTCACTCTGAAAGCTACATCTGTTCAAACATCCTCTTCAGTATGCTAGAAGCCTCTTTAGTCTCAGGCGGCTCCATCCTCCACTAGAGAACTCGAAACTATTACAGAATTATCGGAATAAATAAAATATAATTTCTAAATAAAAGCATTTATTGTCGAACTTTAAGGTTTAACGATAGAACGCTCCAAGAATCTTGTTCCGATTTCATAGATAATGAAAGAAAAGGTCTCTATGGATAGGGTTGAAGGGGCACTCGCGTATATTATAGGCGAAAGCTTTTTAAATTCAAAGAAAAATACTAATCAAATACTTATTGAGAGGGAGGAAAGTTATGACGGAAAAAGCAGAAGCCCCTATTGTCAAAACATTGGCATGGGCCGTTCCGCTGTCGATCATCATTACAGCGGCTTGGACGGCGTTCATCGGTTGGACGCCCGGCGCATTCCTTGACATGGTAGACTTCCAAGACGTCCCCTGCCTAGGACCCTACTTCGTCATAGGACTGGTCTTCCTGTTGGCATTGGTCATACCCCCTATAAGAAACGCTATCGGCCCCAAGATGCTCGTCTACATGTATATGGTCTCGGGAGTTTCGTGGGCCTTCGCCGGATATAGGTATCCGTGGGCAGATTATGCAGGTACCTTCATTCAGGGGAGGCTCAGAAGCCTTTGGGCTGACTATATTCCCTCATGGTGGGCTCCCCCCAAAGAAGTTATTGAGAACACAATATACTATGGTGGCAGAGCTTTCATCGACCCTGTTTGGTGGCCTTCAATCTTCGGCTGGGCACTTCTACATCTAACACTGTTCTTCTCGTTCCTCTTCGGATTCAATATCATACGCCGCATATGGATCGACATTGAGCGAGTACCGTTCGTGATGATCGAAGGGTTAACCCCCATCTTTGAGGGGTACCGTGAACTCAGGAGTGGAGGCGGGCTTGGGACGAAGGCGAAAATCCTCTTGGCCAGCATACCAGTTGGATTCTTTGTGATGCTTCCCCCATACCTGCGGATGGTTGTTCCATGGTTCCCAGACATCTACGGTTGGTCTGTCACACCACACTTCTGGGGCGGAGGATGGTACGACCTAGGCTCTGCGGCTCCAGCGTTATCAGGCGTCATTGCAGGACCCTTCGGAGTGTGCGACAACCCTGCAATGTTCGCCATTGCCATGTTAACGCCATGGAACATTCAGTTCAGCATCTGGATGTGGAACGTGATACTGTACTACATCCTCCCAACAATAGCGGCGTATATGGGATACTATCCAGGCATGCTTGAAAACACATCTTACAGGGTTTGTAGCAGAAGAGCTTGGCAGATAGCGAATCAGCCTCCGTTCTTCTTAGAGGCTTTCGGGAACGTAGGTGTACTGTCAACTATAGTGTTCATGCCGTTGATCCTCAACTGGAGGGTCGTCCTAGCAACGATTAGATGCGCTCTGGGGATAGCGACGCCCAAGGAACAGGAGGAATACGAGAAGGGTGAGCCCTTCAGCTACAGAGTGAGCTGGATAGGTTTCATAGTCTCGACGCTCGCCGCCATAGCATGGTACCTAGCCGCCGGCACCACAATAATCCCAGCGATATTAGCGGTCTTCTCGGCGTCGCTGTGGATCTGGGGCTACACGAGGCAGTACGCGTTCTGCGCCACCTTCAACTCAGCCGGGTATGCACACGGATACACATGGCTTAAGCTGTACTGGCCTAGTGGAGATGTGCTTCCGCCTCAGAACTCGCCTGAACTCTTCGTGGTTACACGGCCGATAGACTCGTTCCAAGGGAACTGTTACGGGCAGGGCGTAGGTGGAGCCCTCTTCAGGACAGGTGACAGCTACAAGTTGGCGTTTAACGAGAAGGTATCTTACCGGAACACGTTCATAGTCGTGGCAGTAACAGCCGTTGTAGCGGCTTTCACAGGGCTCATCACCATGCATGGCATCATGGCTACTGTCGGATGGATGAACATACCCGTCGGCAAGGGAGGATTCGGCGCTCCCACACCCAGCGCATGGGACAGGAGACCGGTCTCGGGACCTTGGATACCCGTGGCAGTTGCGGGAGCCATAACCTGCGCAATCGTCGCCTTCCTACACTTCAGGTTCGTATGGTTCCCACTGGAGCCCGTTGGGCTGGTCTTGGGAGCGGCGAGGCAGTTCACCTACCTAGGCTACGCATTTAACTTCTTCGTCGCATGGGTGATAAAGGGTCTCGTGCTGAAGATTGGTGGGGCGAAAGCCTACGAAGACTACGTGCTACCATTCGTGGCAGGCTTCCTCATAGGCTACGGATTCACGATCTTCATAACGCAGATGCTGGGAATGTTCTACCAGCTCGGCTGGATAGCTGTCTAAAACGTATCCCCCCTTTTTTATTCATTGTTTTTTAATTTCTACTAGAGATGATGGTGAAAGACCCGTCCTGCTACGTTAGACCGTTGATCTAGCCAGTGCTCTACACTGCATTAAAGGGGGAACCTACACGAGAAACTGTGGAACGCTCAGTTCGGCAACTCCAAGTTCAGCTGAGTCTTAAGGGTCTTATACCTGTTCCTCACGGTAACCTCGGTTATGTTCGCCGCTTCAGCGATATCCTTCTGAGTCTTCTTCTCGTTAGCCTGCATACAGGCTATGTAGAGGGCGGCGGCAGCCAACCCCATCGGGTCCTTCCCAGCCGAGACGTGCCTCCTCCTCGCTTCTTGGAGTATCTTCATGGCCAAGGCTTGAGTATGCCCCGAGACTTTACTCCTCTCAGCTATCTTGGGGAGATACGTAAGCGGGTCCGCTATCGGCATCTTAATGTCGAGTTCACGTAGGAGCAGCCGGTAGCAGCGGGCTACGTCCTTCCTATTGACCAAACTCGCCTCCGAGATTTCTCTAAGACTTCTGGGGGTTCCAGTTATCCGGCAGGCGGCGTACAGGGAGGCCGCGGCTATCGCGGCTATCGACCGGCCTCTAACCAGACCCTTATCGAGGGCTTTCCTGTAGATGACGGCGGCCTTCTCCTTGACGGCGTTCGGGATTGCGACCTTGTCGGAGAGGCGGTCGAGCTCAGCCATGGCTTGAGCCAGGTTCCTATCTAGGGATGAGTGAACCCTAGACCTTATCTGCCACTTCTTCAGACGCCACATCTGGAGCCTCGTTGAGAGCGGAAGTTTACGGCCGAAGGCGTCCCTATCGATCCTCCCTATGGCAGTTGAGAGGCCCTTATCGTGGACGGAGAAGGCTGTGGGTATCCCAACCCTACTCCTCGACTTCTTCTCTTCTTGAGTGAAAGCCCTCCACTCAGGACCCTTATCTATCATAACATCCTGTATTACGAGGCCGCATCCCCCACAAACAGTCTCACCAGTATCATAATCGTGAATAAGATTTGTGCTACCGCACTCCGGACACTTATCCCGGACCAGGGGCTTGGACTTCGCCTCTTTCACCATCTCTACCATCACACCTATATCCGCCAAATCCCCAACCACCAAACAAGCCAGCGGGGAGGACCTCACAAATGATTCTTCATTCCGGGAAGTCAGAATCAGATATTTCTCATTAGTCCGTATCCCATTAAGGAATCTTTACTCCTATATAAAGCTTTCGGACATATCCATGAGAACGCCTTCATTCAAAGTTTTATGAATTTTAGAGAACCGTTACTGGATTCGAGAACCAGAAACCGTTAAGTTATACACTTTACCGCCATTACTCCTAATCTTTTATTTGCCGATCCCCTTCCTATCTACTTTTCAGCCTCGTGTTTCCCCTATACGCGACGTGACGCTTGAATCCGTCGCTCCTGCTCTGAAAAAATATAGAGGGGTCTAAAATTTTGGTTGTGAAGACTCCTAAAATTGGCGCGTTTCAACGTAGTGGAGCCCTCCCAAAAGCCCCGGAGGAAGAAAACTCATCAAGAACAGTTCTTCCGGAGGCAACTTGACGCTCAATAGTAACTTGAGGATGAAATCTAAATTCTTTCTCGGACACCTTTAACTGTCGGCGTCTTCCCCTCATAACAACCAAAGCGCTGTAAAGTTTCATAAGAGAGATGCATGTTTTAGTTAAATTGGGGCGTGTGAGGCTTGGTTAAGGTTTCGCCGAACCTCGTTTTCAGGCATCTAGACGAACCGAAAATCGCCAAGGCCTTTAAACTCTTAGAGAGCGATATTGAGGTTCAGGCTTACCTCCAGATGACGAATGTTATGGCGGTCGGCAGGCTCGGATACAATGACCATGGACCCGTCCACTCGAAGATAACCAGCGGAAGCGCCTTAGAGATCTTCGCTAAGCGAGGAGGCTGGGTCGACCCTCGTCAAGGACGGGGTGTGCAACCTCGAGGACGCTAAACTCGTCGTCCTCTGCGGGGCTTACCTACATGACATAGGGAACGCCGTGCATAGGGAGCAACACCACATCCACGGCTACAACTTATCCGCCTCGATCTTGGACAGGATTCTCCGGGAGGTTTACCCTGAAGACCCGGAGTTGAGGTTAAGATTGAAGACCGAGATTCTTCACTGCATCTTCTCCCATGACGAGAACGTTAGATGCTTGACTGTTGAGGCGGGCTCTGTGAAGGTTGCTGACGGAACCGACATGGCGGAGGGGAGGGCCAGAATCCCCTACGAGGCCGGGAAGGTCGACATCCATTCCCTCTCAGCCCTCTCGATAAGGGAGGTAAGGGTGGTTGAAGGCGAGGACGTGCCAGTACGCATCGAAGTAGACATGGATAACCCGGCTGGCGTCTTCCAGATAGAACACGTCTTAGGAAGGAAGATATCTACTTCCGGCATCGAGGAGTGGGTTGAAGTTGTAGCCTTGGAGAAGGGCAAGGAGATAAAAGTGATTCACACCAAGCGTTAAAGGAATTCATGGAAGCCTACTGAAGCCCACTCCTCAAGATGAGAAGGAAAAGACAACTGAGAACGCGGTATTCGGTTGACTACTTAACCAGAAAGGAACGTGAAGTATTACCTTCTGTAGCCTCTACTCCCAGGCTGGAACTGCCCGGCGCTCCTCCCTAGAACAACACGTTTCTCGTAGGACCTTCGGTTGCGAATTCTAGGTATCGGTTTACGCCTCGGCCTCGGCTCGATCTTCGGAGTTTGAGACCTAACCTTCCCGGCCTTAGAGAGGGAACCGTGCGTCGGCATACATGCACCTCCTTAACCTTCTCTTTTACCGAGATATATAAACTTAGAGGCTTCTACCTTTCCAGCATGAAAGCCCTCTTGGTAACAGGTCTCTCCTTAACCTCGTGGATGAGCATCTCCATCCTCTTACCGGTCCCCATGAACGTACGCTCCTCAAGCATGCTTAGAGCCCTCTGAAGCTTCGCAGCCTTCTCCGCGTAGACCGTGAAGAGCGGTTCACCCTCCTTCACGCGGTCTCCAATCTTCTTGTGGAGCAGGACCCCTGCACCCTTATCTTTAGGGGCCCCCGCAAGCCTAGCAACCTCAACTAGGTATGAGTTGTCTATCCAGAGAACGTAGCCGCTCCTCTCGGAACGGAACGTGAACCTCCGGTCTCCAACCCTGATATCTGAAGGGTTCACGGTTGGGTCTCCGCCTTGAGCCTCTATGATCTCCCTCAACTTACGTTCAGCCCTGCCGGACCTCAAAGCCTCCACGGCTAACTCCTTCCCGTTCCTCATCCCGCTCATGTTTAGGAGGATGCCGGCTATGTCCGTAGCCTTATCGGCTAAGTCTGGAACCTCAGCCTCACCCATTAAGACGCTCAACGCCTCACGGGCCTCCAACGCCGGACCGACCGCGTATCCTACAGGCTGTTCGCCGTAAGTAACCGCGCACTGAACCTTTATTCCTAGGCGGCGTCCGAGTTCAATGAAGTCCTTCGCCAACAGGTCGGCTTCACCGATCGTCTTAACCTTGGTTCCTCTGCCGCACGGTATATCTATGACGAGGAGCTCCGCCCCAACGGCCTTCTTCTTGCTCATTATGGAGGGGAGGAGCAACGGGTCTATGGAGAGGGGGTGCTCCACCCTGACGAAGATGTCGTCGGCCGGAGCCAAGTATAGGGAGCCTCCCCAGACGATGCAACCGTTCGTCTTCTCCACAACCTCACGCATCTCCTCGATGTTGAGGCTCACGGGCATAAGGGCCTCCGCCCTGTCAGCCGTCCCAGCCGCGGACGTTATGGCCCTAGAGGACGTCTTTGGTATCGTCAGGCCGCACGCAGCTATTATTGGAACGACGAGGAGCGTCGTCTTGTCGCCGGGAACCCCTCCTATCGAGTGCTTATCCAAGATGGGATGCCTATCCAGTTTGAGGATGTTACCCGTCTCAACCATGGCTATGGAGAGACTTGTAGCCTCGTCTAGATCGAGGCCGAAGCTGTGTAGAGCGGTAACGAAAGCCGCGATCTCGATCTCGCTCAGGTTCCCCTTAACCGTGTCCCTAACTATCTCGAGTACCTCCTCGTACGTGAGCTTCCGGCCTCTCAGCTTGTTCCTTATGAAGTGTACGGATGTAGGGGAAGGTGCTATCTCAACCTCGAGTAGGTCGCCCTCCTCCACGTTGAGCGCGCGTCTAACCTCCTCGTATAGACCTATGACGCCGACGTGTATGAGGAGGATCGTCGTGTTTATGATGGCTGTGACCTCCCTCCCCCTGAAACTGATCTTAACTCTTCCGAGAGGAGGAACCCCTAGGTCATCCGCGTCTTCCTTGTTCAGGACCACGATGGATTTGCCTCCGGCCTCCAACCCCAAGAACTTGGCTTTCAGCCTCATCAGAGAACACCACGCAGAGATCAGCTTCCAGACCGTTACCAGCTATAACCGAGACTCCTCATTTAAGGTTTGAGAAGCATCAATCAGTTCTTCTAAAGGGGTTCAACAGGAAAATTATTAATGCTAAGCATGGTGAGACATATAGCGGGGGTCTGCATGTCTAAGGAGGGACGATTCTGGATTTCGAGGGACTACTTGAAGTGTAGTGGCTGTCGAAGATGCGAGATCGTATGCTCTCTTAGGCATGAAGGGAAGATATGGCCTGAAGCGTCAAGGATAAGGGTCTTCATGCTCGTTCCGGGAGTCGAGGTTCCCCACTTATGCGTCCAGTGCCACGACTACCCCTGCGTGAAAGCATGTCCGGTTGGAGCGCTCTCCATAAGCCCTGAGACAGGAGCAGTCCTAGTTGATAAAGAGAAGTGCAATGCCTGCGGAGTCTGTATAGAAGCTTGCCCAGGCAAGGTTCCGTATATACACCCAGCTGAGGACTACGCGGTTATCTGCGACCTCTGTGGCGGAGACCCTCAATGTGTCAAGGTCTGTAATGAAGGTGGATGGAACGCCCTCAAACTGCTGAAGGATGACAAGAACTACACCCACAAGGTTTACGCTAAGACCCCTGAGGAGATAACTCGCATGGTCGCCGTTCAACTTTACGGCGAGCTCGGGGAGGAGGTGGCCTAGATGCCCGGAGGATACGCAGGTAAGTTCCTAGAAGTCGACTTGACGAGCCGAAACGTTAAGGACGTTAAGTTCAGCGACGAAGTTCTCAGGCAATACATAGGAGGAAGGGGACTGGCCGCCAAGATTCTCTGGGACAGGCTTGGAGCACGTTGGGAGGAGATTGACCCCCTAGGACCCGAGAACATACTCTTAATGTTAACTGGGCCGTTGACGGGTTACGCTCTTGGAGCAAGGTTCTGCATCTCAGGTAAGTCTCCCCAGAGCAACGGTATAGTCGGTTCAACGATAGCCGGGGAATTCCCCGTTGAGCTCAAATGCGCCGGATACGACGGCATAATCTTCACGGGTAAGGCTGAGAATCCAGTGTACCTCTCGATCTTCGACTCGGACGTTGAGTTGAAGGATGCAAACCACATCTGGGGCAAAGACTCCAAGGAAACCCTCAAGATTCTGGTTAGGGAGGGAAGGGAAGCCCTCGCCGAGAAGAGGCCTCGCCGCGGAGTCTGGAAGGAGCCTGCCGCCGTGTACATCGGGCCGGCCGGCGAGAACCTTGTTAGGGTGGCGGCCGTCGTCGGCAAGTGGGCTCACGCGGCGGGTTACGGAGGCTACGGAGCGGTCATGGGATCGAAGAACCTTAAGGCGGTCGTCGTGAAGGGGACGGGTCCGTTACCCGAGGTCGACGACTTGGACAAGGTCATCGAGGTGAACGAGACCCTATGGAGGATGAACCTCAAGTACACCAGCCTCAGACACTGGGGAACCGGGTATCTAGGCTACGATGTTGGAGCTAGGTTGAGTTCGGAGCCCGTGAAGAACTGGCAGGAAGAGTGGCACGACGAGAAGAGCTACGGCGTCGACAGGTTTGAGATGTTCTGGGCTAAAAGGTTCTGGGGGGACTTCGGGTGCCCAGTAACCTGCTTAAAGCTCGCGGTGATCAAGTCGGGGCCCTTCAAGGGGGCGGTAACCGACAACCCGGACTACGAGAACCAAGCCTACCTCGGAACGAACCTCGGAGTCTTCACGGCTGAAGGAAACATCTACCTAACTGCGCTCATAGACGATCTGGGTCTATGTGGAATACAGTGCGGCAACGTCCTAGGCTTCGCCGCTGAACTCTACCAGAGGGGAATCTTGACCCGCGAAGACTTAGGGGGCATAGACCTGAAGTGGGGGAACGTTGAAGCCTTCGCAAGCCTCGTCAAGATGATCGTTGAGAGGAGAGGGATAGGCGACGTGCTAGCCGAGGGAACATACAGAGCGGCCCTCAGAATCGGCGAGATGAAGGGTGTAGACGTGTCGAGGTACGCCGTGGTGGCGAAGGGGATAGGGATAGGCGCCCACGGGGTTAGGAGCGGCGAGGACTACCCACGCCGAGAGACCTACGTCTGCTCGGTTCAAGGTGGAGACCACACTTCACCTGCGCACCTACCGTTAGACCACGGCATGAGCGAACTGACGGTGCTTCTATACGACTCGGCGGTTCTATGCTGGTTCAACTTCTTTGAGGAGGAGGCTAGAAACAGCTTATGGGACCTCATCAAAGCCGTGACTGGGTGGCGGATAACTCCTGAAGAGTGGTACGGAACATCTGCGCGCAGAATAATTCACATTCAGAGAGTAGCCCTGCTCCTAGGAGGCCCAGACGTGAAGTGGAACCCGAAGATAGACGATGACCTTCCGCCGAGATGGTACGAGCCTTTAAAGGCGGGGCCTTACGCCGGCAAAGCCGTCGACAGAAAACTCGTCGAGGAGGCTAAGAGAGAATATTATGAGGCGATAGGGTGGGACGAGAACGGCGTTCCGAAGTCCGAGGAGCTCAGGAGGTTAGGGCTGGAAGAGGTCGACAGGAAGGCTGAGGCC
>LUCD01000044.1 GCA_001593925.1 Candidatus Bathyarchaeota archaeon B26-1 | reverse complement strand
GGAGTATTTAGTCCTTGCTGTGATCTCGTTCCATTTAATAGACGTTGAGAAATCTCTGGTTGATCCTCTTTAAGATGGCTGTGTGTACCGCACCCTAAACATGTGAGGTGCGAAAATCATTTAAATACAAACCGTTTTCGTGAAAAATCGATGTAGAAATTACGAAAATCGTCTAAACAACAACTATTTTCAGAAGAAAGCTATAAAAATATATTTATATTTAAGTTTTAAAAGATAAAATGGTAAAAATCTTTCGGGGATGGGTATTGGCGAGGCGTTGTAGTGAGGAGACGCAGAGAATGTTGAAGGCAATAGCTGTTCTTATCAGAAATACCACGTGGAAATGCGGCCGCGTGGAGCGGCTGATAATTGATCATCTCCGAAACCATCTTCGCGTGCACGGCATACCTCAGACG
This sequence comes from Candidatus Bathyarchaeota archaeon B26-1, assembly GCA_001593925.1. Classification (GTDB taxonomy): domain Archaea; phylum Thermoproteota; class Bathyarchaeia; order Bathyarchaeales; family B26-1; genus B26-1. The sequence goes on along the minus strand of LUCD01000044.1, from coordinate 9,094 downwards.
ACGGTAAACGAAATGTTAGAACATTTTAAGCTTAAAGGGAAGGCTAAGAGCGAGTTCTTTGACGCTCTGAAGCGTTTAGAGCGAAGACGAATAATAAAAATCGATCTACCTTAAAAGATTGATAAAAAAGGGAAGGCTAAGACTTCCCTTCGGGAGGGTTAGCTTAAAGATTTTATGGCTTCTTGGAAGAGTTTCTTCACAACGGTTATTCGAGCCTTCTGCGCTAGGATGTCTTTACTCACGAAGTCTAGGGCTTCTTCGGGGCACCACTCAACGCATTTCGGTTCTCCATCGCAGAGGTCGCAGATGATTACCGTTTTACTGTCTGGATGTAACGTTATGGCCCCGTAATCGCAGGCTTCGATGCACCACCCGCATCCGTTACATTTATCCTCGTCAACCAAGATTATCCCGGTCTCTTCAGACTGCGTCAGAGCGTCTCTTGGACACGCCGCCACGCACGGAGCGTCCTCGCACAGCCGGCAGGCCACAGCCAAGTTTATCACGGAGTCTAAACGGACAACCCTTATCCTGGACTTGAGCGGGTTGAAGGCTTTCTCCTTCTCGAAGGCACAGATATACTCGCAGACTCCGCACCCCACGCACTTCTCAGGGTCAGCCGTGATGAACTTCCTAGCATGTATAGTAGCCATTCCTAGTTCACCTCCTTTCCAGAGGATTCCTTAAGTTTACCTTCCACTATGTAAGCTAGGTCCTCTAAGCCTAGCTCACGCAGCTTCTCCAGGGTTGGGATTCCCTCCCTCGTCCATCCGCGAGCGGCGTAGTAATCGTCAAGCATGAAGTCGAGTTCTTCTTGGGTGATGTAGCTGCCCTTGGACACGGTGTCGTCCGGTATCGGCGTGCTCATAACCTTCGGTGGGAGATGATCGTCTTTCCTGGTGAAGCCCTCCCTTATATTGAAGAGTCTGCCAAGGTTGTTTATCCTCTCCCCGGCAAGCCTCAGCTCCTCCGCGGTCATCGAAATCCCAGTTACGAGTGTGTAATATTTAGCAAGGTCCTCGAATCCCTCGTAGTAGGTTCCTCGAGAGAACTTACATATTATTAGAGAGTCGATGATCGTGTAGAGGTCCTCTATCTCTATAACGAGCTTTGATCTTCCCTTCTCGAACTTGAAGCGGTCAACCGTGCCTTTTAGGTCGAGGCCGTAGGCTCCATGCCTGTTGTGGTCGGCGCCTCTGAAGGAGACCGCGTAGCCGACCGCGGCCGTCTTCAAACCTCGAATGTCGTATCCGGTCATCTCTAAACCTTTAATGTGGTTCGCAAATTTCTCGGCTCCCCTACCGATCTTCTCAGCCGCACGCCTAACACCCTCAGCCAAAACATCACCCAAACCCTCACGCCGCGCCATCATGTGGACAAGTTTAACCATGGCCTCCGCGTTCCCGAAGTTGAGTTTTAAGCCGCCTGTATCCTTCTCAGTTAGGATTCCATGCTCGTAGCAGTCCATGGCGAAGCCGACTATGTTCCCGGCTGAGAGGGAGTCTAACCCGTAATAGTTGCAGAGCTCCATGGCCTTTAGAATCGCGTCCATACGGTCGACTCCGCAGTTAGGCCCAAACGCCCAGAGAGGTTCATACTCAACCCTGACCGTCGTCCCTTTATAGGGGCCCTCCGGGACAACCGCGATGTGTTCACAACGCATAGCGCAGGATGAACAACCAACTATCCTAACGACGAAGCGCTCGTTGAGGTATTCTCCGCTAACCTTCTCAGCGCCCTCAAAGGTGGCGTTAGTGAAGTTCCTAGTTGGGAGAGCTCCAAGCGCGTTATGAACGAGAACGTTAAGCGGGGTCCCAAGCGTCCTATACTTGGTCGTCGCGGGACCCTTCATCCGCTCATGGAGCATCTTCACGAACTCAAGGAACTCCTCCGGATGAGCCACCTTCACATCCTTCGTTCCCCGGATGGCGATCGCCTTCAAGTTCTTGGAACCCATCACCGTGCCCATACCAGTCCGGCCGGCGGCCCGCGTCCGATCGTTTATGATGCACGCGATTCTGGAGAGCTTCTCTCCAGCCAAGCCGATAGCTGCTACCCTTATGTAGTAGTCGCCGAGCTCCTCTTTTATTAGGGTTTCAGTCTCTTGGGGGGACTTCCCCCATAAGTGTTTAGCGTCCATAAACTGAACGTTGTCGTCGTCAATCCAGATGTATATGGGTTTCTCAGCTTTATTCTCGAAGATTATTGCGTCGTATCCGGCTCTCTTCATCTCAGACCCAAAGAAGCCGTGAGACTTCGCCTCACCAACCCCGCCTGTTAACGGAGACTTCGACACGAAAGCGTGGCCGTTTCCACCCGTCGGCGCAATGGTTCCGCTGAAGGGGCCGGTCGTAAGGATCAGCGGGTTTTCGGGGCTGAGAGGGTCTACGCCAGCCTCAGAGTTGTCTAGAAGAAGCCGTATCCCAAGGCCGATTCCGCCGATATACTTCTTGGCAACCTCTTCCCTTAAGGGTTCAGTCTTCACCGCACCGCTCGACAGATCGATACGGAGGATCCTTCCAGCGTACCCGAACAACTCTCGTTCCTCCTCAAAGGAAGACTGTAGAAATAAATCTAAGCTGGCAAATTATTTAAAGTTGTCTAGAAGGAAGGCGTAAGTGTACTAAACAATATTTTTAAGGGTGGTGAGGAGTTAGTATCTTTGGGCCCGTGGTCTAGTCTGGTAGGACTCTTACAACAAGCCTAAAGCCGCCCTCACAGACGACTCGTCCAGCAGGAAACCCTTAACGTTGAGAACGGCGGAGGTCGCCGGTCCGAGTCCGGCCGGGCCCACCACCTCTCCAACGCTTCTTTCAATATTGGGCGTTTTACCGTATTCTTGGCATGGTTAAGTCGGAGATGTCAACGCTATGATCATATATACGTCTTATTAGGGAAGTAACCGATAGGAGCAGTCTGGAGGCTTCGGCTGGCTGAGCCTTAGCCAAGGACTCAATTTTATTGTATGAAACCTCGATCTCCTCCTGCCGGTCTCTAACGGAGTTTGCCAAGGATATGCTCTTCGACAGGAAAGCGTTCACTGCGTCCTCGTAGGCTTCGTGTATAACCCTGTGAAGGTTTAGGAGACTCTCCGGAACCTCTCCTTCCAGCTTCAAATCTTTCATCTGAACGGCTTCGTTGGCTATCTGCGCCGACTGGTCGCCAACAGATTCCACTAGGCTCGCTACTAGGCGGTAGTCGAGGCAGTCTATAGGGTGAACCTCTAACCTTTCACTCAAACTCGGATTCTGGATTATGGTCCTCAAGATTCTCACTAAGAGGAAGTAAAGGCGGTCGACCTCGTTGTCTCTAGCGATTACACCCTTAGCCATCTGAACGTCGCCCTCAACGATCGCAGTAACCGCGTCCCTATGCATACTTGAGGTTATAGAGTGTTCACGCCTGAGAATCTTCTCCGGAGGCAGGGCTGAAGGCTCCAGAAGACACTGCATAACGATCTTAGAGTAGTCCTCCTCGATTATCTCTAGACCGATGAGCCTGCTCGACGCCCTTTTGATCCGGTCTCTATACTCCAAACTGATCCTCTCTCTAGTCTCAATCCGGATTATATCGTAACCTAGGAGATACTTACCTATAATCTCCCTGTCGATGTACGGGCCGGGTTCTATGGTGGCGACTGCTGGAGCCCTCTCCACATCATATTTCGGGTCTAGGATTAGACGCCCATCAGCAGTCTCCAAAGTAGCTATCAAAGAGCCTTGAGTAAGCCCGTTTCGTAACGCCCAGTCCTTAGGAAGAGTTATAAAGAATGTTCCTCCTCGAGTCACTTGGGTCCTCCGGATGTCCATGTTATTCATCTCCACGGATGAACAATTATATTTAGTATAAAAATTTATTGGAAAGTATAGTCTTGAAGCAGTTAGTTTAGAGTTGTTCCCACTTCTCCATGTAGAAAAGACATAAAGGTGAGAATCGAGAGAAGGGTCATTAGATACGTCAACCTAATGTATGAACGGTTAACTCTCCTTGTTGGAAGGGGAAGCCTTGCATAGAAGCGAGGACAGAAGCCTCCAGAGGATCGTCTCAACAATTATTAAAGCTGGATACCAGATCGATGAGGATGCTTTCCAGCTCTTAAGGAAGATTTCTGAAGGAAAAACTGTGGAAGACCTAGAGGACGTTGTAAGAGATGTTATAAGAGAAATTGACGCCCTTCCGGAGAGGCCTCTCTTTATCAGCCGCCTCCTCCTAGAGGAGAAGTTGAGGCGGGTAATACCGGAGCTTAAGGAGACAGAAGAGCTTGCCATAAGAACCGGGAAAGGCCTTCCTAAATTCTACGCTAAAGAGGTTGAAGCCGATCTAGAAGTGGTAGAGGACCCCACCAACCAGATTGCCTCAACCGGCTCCCTGAAGGACTACATGGAATACTTCCAAGACAGGTTCAGAAGGTTGAGTAGGCTACTCAGGCAGAGGATGGACGTGAAGGATGCAACATCCGTCTCAGACGCCATAAAGACTACCCAAGGATCAAAAGTTAAGTTTGTATGTATGATAAGGGGGAAGAGGGAGACTGAGAAAGGAATCTTCCTAGAGGTTGAGGATTTTGAGGGTGAGGCCACGGTTTACGTTCCATCAGGTAGCGGAGAAACCATAAACAAGGCTAGAAACCTCATCTTGGACCAAGTTATCTGTATTCAAGCCGTTAAAGGGAAGAGCGATCTACTCATAGCAGAGGACATTCTCATGCCGGACATTCCGTTAAGGAAGCCGAACAAGGCCCCCCTACCAGTCTACGCAGCTCTCATATCAGACATGCACGTCGGAAGCAAAATGTTCATGGAAGACGAGTTCAAGCGTTTTTCTGCGTGGCTGAACGGGAGGTTTGGAGACCGCAGGCTTACCGAGATAGCTGGACACGTAAAGTACCTGATCATAACAGGGGACATAGTTGATGGGGTCGGTGTCTACCCGCAACAGTTTGATGAACTCGAGATAAAAGACATATACGAACAGTATAAGGTCGCAGCTGAATTCCTAGAGCAGACCCCAGACCACATAGAGATCATAATCATACCGGGAAACCATGATGCTGTAAGGAGAGCCCTGCCTCAACCGGCAATAAAGGCCGAGTATGTTGAGCCTCTTCAAGAATTGGGTAGGGTTCATCTGCTCGGTAATCCATCCATGATCCTCCTCCACGGGGTGAGGGTCCTTTTGTATCACGGTAGGAGCCTCGATGATGTGACCTCGCTTCTCCCAAACATGAGTTTTCAGGAGCCTGAAAAGGCGATGCGGTTTCTTCTTCAAAGCAGACATTTGGCTCCTGCCTACGGCGAGAGAACCCCCATCTCCCCAGAGAAGAGGGATTTCCTAGTCATAGAGGATGTGCCAGACATCTTCCACGCCGGACATGTCCACAGACTTGGATACATCAACTACAGAGGAACCTTAATCGTTAACTCTGGTGCCTGGCAGGAGCAGACGGAGTATCAGAGGGAGATGGGTCACACACCAAATCCCGGAATCGTCCCCGTTGTGAACCTTCAGACCTTAGAGGTCACATCTATAGACTTCACATCTCGATGGAGCTGAAGTCTTTTCAGCCGTCAAGGCTTCATCAAACATTTAGGAGTATAATCTATTATTGAGATGAACCGTTCATCCTCAGCGAAGACCCTCCTAACCAGAGACTTAGGTACACTCAGAGTGATCTTCTTGGTTCGACCGTACCTCCCCAGACTGACGACCCTCGAGTTCAGCAGGCCGATCACGTCAAGCTCGTTGATAAGTCCGCTGACCCTCCTCTGCGTCAACGGGGCCATTCCAAGCCTTTCACATACCTCACAATACACATTATATATGTCGCCAGTTACCGATTTATTTGAACCCGTCTTACTCAACAAATATACGCTGAGCAAAACAAATTTTGAGTGTAGTGGGAGGCTCTTTAGGGCTTCAATCATCCTATCATGCTCTATTCTCCTCTTAGCCCTTCGAACGTGGTCCTCCACTATCTGCTTAGAGCCTTCCCTCTCAGCCAATTCTCCGGCAACCCTTAAGAGATCGAGTGCCCGCCGGGCATCACCATGCTCAGCCGCGGCCAAAGCTGCGCAGAGACTTAGAGCACCCTCAGTTAAAACTCCCTCTTGAAATGCCATACTAGCTCTATCTAAGAGTATGTCTCTAAGTTCAGACGCATTATATGGCTTGAAGACTATCTCTTCCTCGCTCAAGGTGCTTAAGACTCTTGGGTCGAGGTACTCTTTAAAGCTGAGATCGTTGGAGATTCCGATTATCGAGACCCGGCTGCCTGAGAGGTCTTCGTTGATTCGGGTTAGTTCGTAGAGGAGGCTGTCACCCCGCTCCTTTACCAGTACATCGATCTCGTCGAGAACTGTTAAGAGGATTATCTTCTCCGAGTTGAGGCCGCCTCTGAACCGGTCGAAAACTTCACCTAAAGCCAGTCCAGTAAACGGAACGTCCACAAATATGGCGTTGCATAGACTTGAAAGTATCCTGTACTCTGTTCCAGCCAATCGGCAGTTTATGTAGCATACTCTGACTGGAGAGTTCAATGAACGAGCCTTTGCAACGAGCTTTTTAAGGACATACTTAATCACAGCCGTCTTTCCTGTACCTGTCTTTCCATAAATGAAGACGTTTGAGCATGGAAAACCTCCCAAGGTTGGGGCGACTATCTCGCCGAGATAACGGATATGCTCCTCTCTATGCGGGAGATAGTCAGGTATATAATCGTGGCGAAGAACTTCACGGTTCTTAAATATCTTGAATCCTCTAAGGAAGTTCTCAAAGACTTCATCTAGAATCTCGCTTTTTCTGTCTACTCCCTTCATGGGCAGTCTTTTGGCAATAATGTGAATGGAGTAATAAGACCTCCCATACAAAAAAATAGATATAGTGGTGATGGAATCTAAAGGCTCGGAGGAGAAGCCCCGCACCCCTCAATTTCTATTGGAAATATTCCTTGATGAAGCATTAGTATTGATTCTTTTTGTTAAAAAGAATATTCCCGTTTAGGTAAACTTCTGATCAGTACTAATAATCTATTATACAATATTTTTTACATTTTCAAAAAGAGTTTTTATCTGGCTACAGGTGAAGTTTTTGTCTTTAAATGGCTAACACTGAGGTCCACAGGAAATTGAGGGGTAGGGGGATACGCCTTGAACAGAGAGTTTAAGTTCTTTTTCAGTCATAATTTTGCTGTTTCTTAAGAATCGCTTAAAATGGTTACTTAAACCATATGGTAAACAGCGGTATCCTCCTCCAATCGACAAGGTTGTTGGACAGTCATCTTTTCACAATCTGTGACGACCTGTGATATTGCCTCTTTCATGTCTCTTTTTAATACTTCTTTTCGTGTAGTTTGCTTTTTTCTTATCTATACTCTGTGAATTGACGAACCCCTCCGTTTCCACTGGAAAATAAAAAAGAATTCGTTTCTTTCATCGTTTGGATCGAGCCAAAGGAGTTAACTTGTGTGAATTTAAATCTTTGAAATTTTGAATCATTTCATGTTTTTAGCCATTATTTGAAGAGATTTTCCTTTCAGTTTTCACCGCTTCATTTATAACTTGTGAAGAGATAATTGTGAAGTGATTGTAAAATTCCCTCAGCAGCTCTTCCTGTCTAGAAAGGTGTAACGTTGTGCCTGCTAGAAAGATGCGTGTAGAGGTCTACGACGAGGAGGGGAACCGTTACACCATCACATTTGAGGGAAGAGTCACAAGGGAGAAGGCCCTAGGAATTCTAGACATAGTTGAGCTCCTTGGAGGAATGCCGAGCGTCCAGCCAGCGTGGAAACAGCCGGAAGACCTACCGAAGATCGAGAAGGTTCGTCTAATCGTAGAGAGAAAGTTCCCATTAGTGTGGTTCTCCGCCAAAGACCTTAAGGAGGTCTATGAGGGTGAGACGGGGGAACCCATAAGTCTCAGCACGGCGTCGACGTACCTCTCACGTCTGGCAGATAGGGGACTTCTGATGAAGGTTCGGAGCTCCAACAGGGTTAAATACCGATTGATGCCCACCACTACTATCCAAAGAGAAATAAAACGGTAGAGTTTTGTGCACCCTGCGTCTATTGCAAATTTTTATGGGGAAGGCTAAGCTTCCAGTTCTCTCCGCCGCTTCAATAACTCAAGCATCTCTCTCTTTATTTGATATATGTAGGGACGCCTCTCGGTGTTGCGCTCGACGTAACCTCGAGAGTAAAGGCTCTTCATGAGGCGGGATGTATGCTCCCTAGTTAGGTTTATTCTCTCCCTGATCTGGGAAGCCGTCTTCTCCCCCTCCGTTGCGAGAATCTCAAGAACCCTTAACTCCGTATCTGTTAACTTTGATAGAGCCTTCTCCCTCCTCAAGGGTATAGCCGTCTTGACCTCCGCACCCTCCAATCCCGCCTCTAAAACGTTAACTCTCAAAGAGGCAAGAGAGGACTCAAGCCTCGAAATCTTCTCGGCCTGCTCATCCTGCCTCCTAAAAACCTCTTCGATCTTTCTATCTAGGGTCTCTATACGTGCCTCTAGGCGTTCCCTAATCTTGGAAACAGTCTCCACTCTCTCTCGTATATCTGCTATCCTCTCCTCAAAACTCTCTAACCCCACAGCTCCTTCACGGTTTTTGAGCTTGTTGATCTCTAGTAGAACTTCCTCAACCCCCTGAGAAACTGAACGTATCTCCTCACCCTGCCTTTCAAGGTCCCTATTGAAGCTCACTATGATATCCTCCAGAAGAGTCTTTGCCTTACTGTACTCCCTGAAGACTCCCCTCAACTTCCTGATATATACGTAAGCCATAATCGACGTGAAGATCAAAATTGTGCCTGAAACCAGTAGGTATAGGTCCATCTCACCGTTCCCCCCGTTAAGATGTAGCTCGTGACATCACAATATCTGTGAGATCACCAGATAAATCTTTCGTCACAAACAAATAAAACAATCATACAAAGATTGTAGACTGCTAAAAACGGGTATAAATTTCTTTTTTACTAGAACATTTCTGAGTTTCCGTTATTATTCACTATGCCTGATAAAAACTGTTTTTATCACTATTGAATCACGGACTTGATCCTTTCAGAAACCTGTGGTTCTGTGACTTGTGACATCACCGTTTC
>LUCD01000043.1 GCA_001593925.1 Candidatus Bathyarchaeota archaeon B26-1 | reverse complement strand
TCCTCCTTCAGCCTCCGGAGGGTCTCCATCATGACGAAGGCTCCTATCCGGTCGTCGAACGCCTTCCCCATAGCCACCTTTCCGCCTCGAATAAGGGAGAAAGGTGAGAACGGAACCACCGGGTCGCCTATCTTGACCCCGGCTTCGATAGCCTCCTCCTTGGACGTCACACCTATGTCTATGTACATGTCCTTTCTCTCAACGACCTTCTTCCTCTCCTCTGGAGATAGGAGGTGCGGAGGCTTGGCGGCTATCACGCCGGGTAAGTCGCCCTTCGCCGTCCTGACGATCACCCTCTGGGAGAGTAGAACCTGATCCCACCATCCTCCGAGGGTGTCGAACGTTAGGAAGCCCGTCTTCTCGTCTATGCCAGAGACGACGAACCCAACCTCGTCGACGTGTCCAGCTATCAGAACCCTAGGCCGTTCGCTCTCCCCCTTAACGACGAAGACCACGGAACCGAGCTTATCGGTCAGAATCTCATCCGCGTACTCCACCATGTAGTCCTTTATGATTTGGGATGTCTCCGTCTCGAAGCCTGACGGACCAAAAGACTCCATAATCCTCTTCATTATGTTTATGGCCTTCTCGTCCAGCATTAGGGTTCTCCCCCTCTATGTTTAGGGACGACACCCCCACTTAACTCTTTCCCGAATCTGGGAGAAAGTTTATTCGCCACCTCGTTTCACTTAAGAATTGAGTTGAGGGACCCTAAGTGATTCTTAGGTTTCCGTATGGTAAGGGCGAGGTAGAGTTTGAACTCCCTGACGAGAGGGTTATATCAGTCCTTGAACCCCTGAAGGTTGCGCCTCCTCGAGACGCGGCTGAGAAGGTGAGGAAGGCCCTACTCAACCCTATCCGTGACGAGCCCTTCTTGAAGGTTGCCTCCAAGAGCCGGAAAGTCTGTATCCTCGTGAGCGATTACACGAGAGCCACGCCGAATAAGGTTCTACTCCCGCCGATTCTAGAAACCCTCGTGAAGGCGGGTCGAAGCCTAGAGGACGTTAAGATACTCGTCGCCAACGGGCTTCATAAGCCGGCTCCAAAGAGCGAGCTCGAGGAGCTCCTAGGCAGAGAAGTCATGGAGGAGGTTGAGGTCCTAAACCACGACGCTGAGGATGAGCGTTCCCTCGTGTATGTTGGGAAAACATCCTTCGGGACCGAGGTCTATGTGAACAGGCTTGTCCTAAACTCGGATTTGGTGGTCATGACCGGGCTCATTGAACCTCACTTCTTCGCGGGTTACAGCGGCGGTAGAAAGTCCATCCTCCCCGGCGTGGCAGGTAGGGAGACCATCTACCAGAACCATAGCTACCGGATGATCGCGCATCCGAAGTCGCGTTGCGGAGTGCTTGAGGGAAACCCGATACATGAGGACATGGTTGAAGCCTCCAAAGCATCCGTTAAGGGTAGAGGCTACCTACTAAACGTCGTCATAGACAAGGAGGGCAGGATCATAAACGCCTTTGCAGGGGATGTCTTTGAAGCGCATAGGGAGGGCGTCAAGTTCCTAGACCGAATCGTTAAGATGAAGGTGCCTAAGGTCGCCGACATAGCCTTAACGACCAACGGCGGGTACCCCCTCGACAGAGACCTTTACCAGGCGGTTAAAGGCATGGCCACTGGCAGTATCGCCGTAAGAGAGGGAGGCGTAATAATAGTTCTATCGGAGTGCAGGGACGGGATTGGGAGGGGCCACGAACTCTTCTATAGGTTGATGGCTGAAGCCAGAAGCCCGGAAGAGGTCTTGGAGAGGATAAGACGCGAGGAGCCGATCAAGGATCAGTGGGAGGCCCAAATCTTAGCTCAGATACTCACGAAGAGACGCGTGATCTTGGTCACGAAGAACATCGAGCACAGCGTTATCGAGGAGATGCACATGGCGCCGGCATCTAACTTGGAGGAGGCCCTAGAGATGGCTGAGGAGATAACTGGTAGAGAGTCGAGGATCATAGCGATCCCGGAGGGCCCCTACATTATACCCACCCTGAACCGTTAACCGCATAAACGGCGTGAGCCTACCGACCTGCTTTGTCTTTGATCTCCGCTATCAGGTTCTCGGGTCTCTTAAGGTCTAAGCCGAGCATCGGCACGACGATCTTTAGGGTTCTGAGCTCCTCCTCTAGGGCTTCCATGAAGAGACCCTTTGCCTCCCTATACTCGAATCCTCCATGGACGGTTCTCCTGTAAGGCGTCAGCTTAACACCGCACGTCGGTGAACGCTCAACCCCTATCACCGCCACGATCTTGATCTTAGGCCTCTTACTAAGGACTGTTAAGGCTTTTAGGTTCTCAGCCGTGTCTCTAGCAAGCCTCCTACAGTGCACCGTGAATCCTGGGAGGGATTCGTACTCCTCCCTCGTCCTTGAGGGTCTGGGGTTGCCGCAGAAAGAGAACTCGGGGCACGGCATCTGTACGGCGCCTATCCTCATCGACGCGAGGGCTTCTATCACTTTCTTGACCATTCCTCTCCTAAGCCTCTTTCCTTCCTTCCACCATCTGGTTGACTGGTTCAGGATGCAATGTGCTACTGCTACGACCCTTAACTCCTCTATGTCCGTGTCTTCTGCCCGCATCGTACTCAACCACACCGCCGCCCTATGGGTTGGTGGGGGCTGTTACTTCTGTGCTTGGCGGTTTCTTCTGGACGTAGCGGTACCGCCTCGGTTTTCCCTCTCTCGTTATTACGTTTTCCCTTACTAGGTCTAGGAGGGCGTGGGAGACGGCTGTCCGGTCGTAGTGGAAGCCTATTCTCATCATCTCGTTGTGGACCTCCTCTAGAGACCTTGGGGTTGAGAACCAGCCTTCCCTCCAGAGCCTCAGTATGACTCCCTTACAAGTGTCGGCCCTGACTGGTCTTGGAGTTATCTTGGGCGGAGTCACGGTTTTGCTTGCGTATTCCGTTACTGTTGATAGAACCTTCTCCACCATATCTTTGACTTGGTCTTCTCGGCATTCTATCTCGAACTCTAAGTTTCCAACCTTGATCTTTACGTGGACTGGGGGTTTCTCTTCTTCGGTCATCGCCTATTTTGCTCCGGGGGAATAATTGTTGTTGAATACAACTTGATCATGCGCAACATTTATATACACCATCAACATAACCGTGTAAGTGGTGAATGTTGTTGATTGGACAATTAAACTATGCAACAACATTAAAATATAACTTTCCCAACATCGCCGTGGCATCAGCCCTAAAAGAACTCCAGATTCCCCAAAGGTTCACCGAGCTGAGCCTAGCATCCATGCGGAGCGCCGAGGGAAGGTTCCTCCAAATCCAACCTGAAGAGGTTCCAACACCCATCATAGAAGGAAACAACTGGAGAGAGGAACCGATCCCCGTCAAGATAAGTTCGGTCTCAGCTCACCTAACACCACTAAAACCCATACCGGACGAAACTCCAATAATAGCCGTGGACGTCTCCAGCGTAAGGCTTGGAGACACGGACGTCGGAGTCCTCTGCGCGGTGAGAGGGGCAATAGTCTGGAGCACCAAGAGGAGGTACGGATACCTAAGGATCGGGCCGTTCCCATTCCACATAACAGAGGAGAACATCCGGGAGGTCATCAACCTCCTGAGGTTCTACCGGTTCGTCCCCTCGGAGTCGAGCTCTCTCCGCCTCGAAGACGTCCAAGTCAGGCTCTGCAACTTGGTGGAGAGGTGGCTCCAGATGAGCGTCTGCTCATCATCTTACGGGAGCGTGATCCTCTGGGACGGCTCCCTCACGGCGGGAACGGTCGATAACCCCCTCACAGTCCTCCGCGGCATCCTAGAGGAGGCTAGAAACCGCTTAAACACGGTTCTAGCGTTCTCTAAAGTTACGAGCATAAGGGTTCTAGGCAGAAGAATCACCGACCTCGTCTTGAAGTATCCTCCGCCATGCCTCTTTAGGCTGGATGGGCCTCCGCCTTCAACCTCCCTACGCCTTCTAGGAAACGTCTACATAGCTCGGCTGGCCGGAGGGTTCTCAGCCTTCCGCTTAGACGTTGATAAAGGAGTGCAAGAGGAGGAAGGGATTAGAGCTCTCCAGAGACTGCTCGGGAACGATGTCCTCTATCAAGGTTACCCTGAGACCCTCCGCCTAGCCCATATCCTCTCAACGTTCACAGCAAGCGAGGTCATAGGCATCCAACGTTTCGTAGCCCAAAGATACGATCTAAGGATTGTCGTACGTCCAAGCGTAAGAAAGACATTGTTCGGGCCTTTCGGAACCAGATTTGAGGATTAGGAGGAGACTGAAGGGAAGCGATGAAGCTCTACAAGAAGGCTGGTAACACCCTTCAAATTCTGAGCTTCCCATCTGAGGATGTGGAGAAGGGCAGCTACTTACTCATAGAAGACCTTAAAGCCGGGAGGAGCATGATCGTCCAAGTCGTCGACATCCAGTTCGCGAACGTCCCCGGGGTTATGGAGGAGTTCTTAAGGGAGCTCTCCGCCGAGGACCGTGTGGAGGGCGAAGACTTCGACCCCCTAGACATCTCCTCCCATATCCTCTACGTCCAAGACACACGCCTCCTAGTCTGCAAGATTCATGGAACGTTGGAGAACGGGTTTCTCCGCTTCGACGGGTCTTGGCTACCCTCACGTACACATTCTAGGGTTAGGAGGCTTCCGGTCAAGCGCCTCGTCGAGATGGTGGGTGTTGGACGTAGACTCCCAATACAGGTAGGCGAGACCATGGACGGTTCGAGGCTGACGATAGACGCTTCCTCCCTCGACGGCAAGCTAAACATAATCACCGGCAAGAAGGGGACGGGTAAGTCGCACTTCTCGAAGCTCCTAGTTCTAGGGCTGATCGATCACGGAGCAACTGTCGTTGTGCTGGACCTCAACGGGGAGTACGTGAACCTCGGGTTCGCCCGGGATGGAAGCAGAAACCGGTATCACAAAGTGATCAAGGTTCTGAAGCCTCGGGAAAACTTCAAGGTCGCCCTCTCTCAGATAGACCTCTCAATAATCATGAGGATACTCATCCACTCACTCGGCCTTCCCGAGACCTCGGCTAGAGAGTTCAGGAGGATATGGAGGTTCCTCGAGGAGAAGAGGCGGCTCACCCTCCACGACTTGGGAGAAGCAATAAAGAACTGGAACTGTAATGTGCATGTGAGGGACGCCCTCTACTCCCGTTACTACGCTCTCCTCCGTTCGGAGCTCTTCACGGACAACCTAGCCGAGGCGGTCTTCTTGGAGAGGATTCTAGGGGGGATGAAGCGTGGAGGAGCCATAATAATCGACCTGAGTGACACGTCTCCATCCGACCGGAAGATCATAGTCGAGTATGTGCTCGGCAAGATTCAGAAGGCGCTCGCTCAATGGAGGGTTAGGGCTGTCTTCCTCTTTGCCGAGGAGGCACACCTCTACTTGAGAGAGACATACTGGGACGACATAATCACGAGGATGAGGCACTTCGGGCTCTTCACAACCTTCATAACGAACCAGCCGAACACCATAAAGGAGAGCATCTACCGCCAAGCCGACAACATCTTCCTCTTCAACTTTGTGAATGAACACGACTTGGAGGCGATCTCAAGGGCCTCCCGAGCCGACGCTGAAACCGTGATCTCAATAGTTAGAGACCTGCCGCCCCACCACTGCCTAATACTTGGAGAAGCGGTCAAGGACTTCCCGATAGTCGTCAAGGTTAGGCCTATGGACATCCAGACCATGGGGCATACTAGGCTCTTCTTCGAGGATAACATCCCAAAGGTGCATGAGTCTCCCATAAAGGTTCATGAAGCTTCCTGAAGTGTAGGGTGGATGAACGCGCTCCTTCCGGAGGACGAAAGTAACACAAAAAATAATATTATTTGGCAAGTTACCTATCTGATTTGGGAAAATAACGTTGATGAATCTTGAGGGCAAAGTCCTAGTGACTGGCGGAGCCGGGTTCATAGGAAGCCATCTGGTAGACGCCTTGATGATGCGGGGTCTCCCCGTAGTCGTTCTAGACAATATGAGTAAAGGTTCAGGGGAGAATCTAGCCCGTTGGATAGACCACTCAATGTTTAGGCTGATCGTCGGAGACTGCCTCAACAGGGACGATCTAGGGAGGGCAATGGAGGGCTGCCGTGTAGTCTTCCACTTAGCCGCGAACTCCGAGGTTAGGGCAGGGGTCTCCGACACAAGGATCGACTTGGAGCAGAACGTACTCGCTACCTACAATGTTCTCGAGGAGATGCGGAGAAGCGAGACCGCTAAGACGGTCGTCTTCACCTCGACATCAACGGTTTATGGGGAGGCTTCTACTATCCCGACCCCCGAGAACTACGGCCCGCTCAAACCGATCTCCCTCTACGGAGCTTCTAAACTGGCCTGCGAGGCTATGATCTCGGCGTACTGTCACATGTTCGGTTTTAGGGCGGTCGTCTACAGGTTCGCCAACATAATCGGCTCTAGGAGCCGTCACGGAGTCATCTGGGACTTCATCCAGAAGTTGACGAGGAACCCGTCGAGGCTGGAGATTCTCGGCGACGGGAGGCAGACCAAGTCTTATCTCCACGTAAGTGACTGCGTCGAAGCCTTCCTCCTAGGTTTGGAGAAGGCTCAAGAAAGGTTCGAGGTCTTCAATATAGGCTCTGAGGACTGGGTGGACGTGAACACCATAGCCAAAGTCGTAGTTGAAGAGATGGGGCTTCGCGACGTCGAGTTCACGTATAAGGTTAATGTTGAAGGGGGTAGAGGGTGGCCGGGCGACGTGAGGTTCATGCTCCTAGACATATCAAAGCTGAAGAGGCTCGGCTGGAGGCCTCGACACAACAGTCTAGAATCTGTAAGGATCGCGACGAGAGAGACCCTGGAGGAGCTTAAGCATCTAGCATACTAGACATAAAATGTGGCTTTGAAAAAGTGAGCCTACTCTTTCCCCACATCTTCCGTGAAAAAACTTGATTTAAAACTATTCTCTCATCAAGAAAAAATTCAGTCTTTTCCCGCCAAATTACTGGTGCAAAATCATGGTTTTATAGAGGTGCCATAGAGATTTTGGAGGAGAACCGCTCATCCCCTAAAGTAGGAGAAATAACGAAGTTAACAAAAGTTTTTTATGTCAGCTGGAAGCAATCTAAATATCTGTTTGAATCTTAAATAAAGCCTTCAGAGAGGCGAATGGTGGAGACCCTAAGGGTTGACCTTTAACGGTGAGTAGAGGAGTAGTCATGGATTTCCTACAGTTAAGCCTTCTCTTCTGCTTGGCCCTAATCTACGGCTGGGTTTTATACAACCTGCCGGTCTTTCTCGTCGGGGTTAAGTGCATGTACCGTAGGAACGGGGAGAAAACCCGGAAGGAAGAGAGGTCGTGGAACATTAAAAGCCGTCTTCCATACGTTTCGATCCTAGTTCCGGTTAAGGATGAGGAGAAGGTAATTGAGAGGCTTCTGAAGGCTTTATTGAGGCTCGACTACCCGAAGGACAGGATGGAGATAATCATCGTCGAGGACGGGTCGAAGGATAAGACCCCTGAGATATGTATGAGATTCGTCGAGGATTACCCCGGGATCGTCAGGTACTTCCACCGTTCAACCTCGGATGGTAAGCCCTCCGCCCTCAACTACGGACTTAAACATGCGAGAGGCGAGATAGTCGCCGTCTTCGACGCGGATAACGTTCCCAAGCCGGACACCCTGCTAAGGGTGATCAAATACTTTGAAGACCCTTCGGTTGCGGCCGTTCAGGGGACGACGTGCGCCATAAACGCCGACAAGAACATGCTCACAAAGCTCGTCTCATACGAGGAGGCTCTCTGGCTCAAGAACTACGTGCAGGGTAAGGACAGGCTCAGCCTCTTCGTCCCCCTAACCGGCAGCTGCCAGTTCATCAGGAGGGAAGTAGCCGAGGAGGTCGGCGGTTGGAACGAGAAGTTTCTCTCAGAAGATGTAGAGATGTCCGCGAAGTTGACCGAGAGAGGCCACAACATCAGGTACGCTCCAGACATAATCTCTTGGCAGGAGGTTCCCTCAAACCTAACTCAGCTCATAAAGCAGAGGATTCGATGGAACAGGGGGTTCATGGAGGTCGCCATAAAGTACGGCCGCCTCTTAAGGAAGTTCCGGAGGAAGACCATAGACGCCGAGATAACCTTGGTAGGCCCCTATATCCAAGTCTTCATATTGATGAATTATCTGCTCTGGATTTACATCCTCCTCTTCCACGTCGATTTGAACCCGATCATAATAAACCTGACTTCGGCCACCGCGTTTCTGACGACGCTCACCCTCTTTATAGCGGGGGTGGCCTTAACCTACATAACGAAGCCGCGTCGCATCAGGAATATCCTCTGGCTTCCCTTCCTTCAGGTTTACTGGTTCCTCGAGTGCTGCTTAACCTTCTACGCTCTACTCCAAGTGATCTTTAAATGTCCGTCAAGATGGGTGAAGACTGAGAAGACCGGTGAATGTACGGAGGAGTCTGTGAAGGCCCTCTTGAACATTTAAACACATTTTTATTCTGGACTCGCACCTCTTAACGCTAGGGTTGTTGGGGGACACTTGCGGATGCGTGTCACGGTTAGGATAGGTGGGTCGGTTGTGGCTTCACCCCTCAATCCCCGGCTGATTGACGGATACGCCAGCACGATTCGCGTTCTGAGACAAGCCGGACACGAGTTAGCCGTCGTCGTTGGGGGAGGATCGATCTCAAGGGAGTTTATAAAAGCGGCCCGAGAGGCAGGCTTAAACGAGGAGGCCCAAGACGAAGTCGCCATCTCGATCTCTAGGGTGATAGCGCAGATGCTCGCCATACGGATAGGCGGCTTAGAGTGGAAGCGGATACCGACAACGTTGGAGGAGGCTGTGGAAACATTGAGGGAGAGAGGTGTAGTCGTCATGGGAGGCCTCAAACCGGGCATGACGACGGACACTGTAGCCGCTCTCCTCGCCTCCAAGATAAAGGCCGACATGATCGTGAAAGCGACGGACCAAGAGGGCATATACACGAAAGACCCCAAGAAGCATCCAGACGCCGAGAAACTCGACGAACTCACATTCGAAGAACTCATAGAACACCTCGAATCCAAGAGACATAGAGCAGGAATACACCAAATCCTAGACCCGGAAGCCGTTAAGATCCTCCGGAAAAGCAGAATCAAAACCGTAGTCGTGAATGGATTCGATCCAGAAAACATAATAAGGGCTCTGGAAGGAGAAAAGATAGGGACAGTGATCAGCTAGAAATCAAGCCGAAAAAGAATATTAGAGGCGACTCCCAGTAACAGTAGGGGTGCGGGGGTAGCAGAGCCAGGTCAACCTTCACGAAGGGGCCTCATGCGCGGGACTCAAGTCAAGGAACCGGCGAACCCCGGTTCATGTGGGGTATCCCGTCCCGAAGGGGTTCGTGGGTTCAAATCCCACCCCCCGCACCAATTTACCAGTAAATGCTAGTTACGCATATTGTTTTTTGATGCACTATGCCTAGGGCCTAGGTGTGGAAAGACCGAGAGACTATTAAGCAACGGGCCGTCTATGTTTATCTCCCCTCCTTGGGGATGGTTGAGGATTGGAAGTGTTCTCGGAGACAGTCATCACGCCGCGCAGCGGAGCCGTCAAGCTCTGGGGTATGCGCATTGAGATACGTATCGACACGGCTTGCAAACCTTAAGAGCGTTATGAGTGAAAGCATAAGCGAAGTGCGTAGTTAGATGAGCTTGAAGATGCCGGTTGTTTAGTGTTTTGAGCAGATTCTTTCCATGAAGAGTTTTTTGAATCTTGTCGCGTCTACGTCTACGCAGACTTTCACTTTTGCCTCGTCCGGTTCGGCGGGTAATGCCAGTGTCTGTCCAGTTGTGGCTTCTCCTCTCGTCTCTACTATGACCTTCATCTCCATCGTCTTCACGAGGGTCTCGTCGATCGAGATGGCCACGGTTAAGGGGTCGTGTAGCCATGTGTAGTCTCTCCTTCTGAACCTTAGGTAATGCTCGACCATCGAGACTATTGCGTCGGTGAAAGGGGTCTTCACGGCCGATATCCTCTTTAGGTCTTCTCGGTTTATCGACGCCTTCAATGTTACGTCGAGCGGAACCATCGTTATGGGCATCCCGGAGTTGAAGACTAACCTCGCTGCTTCTGGGTCGCAGTGGATGTTATGCTCCCTGAAGGGTAGGTTGAAACCGTCGAAGAGTCTGGTAACCCCGCCCATCACAAAGACCTCTTTAACGTTCTCAACTATGCTAGGTTCCCTTATTATCGCGGCCGCTATGTTGGTCAAGGGGCCTAGGGTAATCAGGGTTACCTCTCCCCTCATAGACATGATCTTCGACGTTATGAGATCGACCGCGTGTATGGAACTTGGCTTCAAGGCTTCGTCTCCCGGTGTGAGTATCCCTTCACCCTCACGCCCGGTCCAGAAGACCCTCCTCTCCCTCAAGAGGGGCTTCTCAATTCCCTTCGCCACAGGGACGCCCTCAACCCCAGCTAGCTTCAGCATCTTCAGAGCTATCCTAGCCCTTACGTCAAGGTCGCCGTAAACAACAGTGACGGCCTCCAGATTCAGTTCATTCGACCTCAAGGCTAGGGCTAGAGCCAACGCGTCGTCGACGTCCGACCCAATATCGGTGTCGATTATCACCTTCCTCAAGCGATTCACCGCCCGAAAAAATAAGGAGAAGAATCTCTATTAATAGTATCCTCAAACTTT
>LUCD01000042.1 GCA_001593925.1 Candidatus Bathyarchaeota archaeon B26-1 | reverse complement strand
AAGCTCATCTCCAAGTATGGCAGGCTTGCAGCTATAGCCTTAGCTGGAAGAAAGCTCACAGTGAACGACTGTGAGAGGATACTCTCCGAGGAGAGCGAGCCGTCAGACCGTTTCTTCGAGCTCATAATAGAGGCTGAACGGAACGCTCTTAAGAGAAGGTTCTGGTAGGCGTAAAGGAGATATAGCCGTTTGTGGAATCTAAATGGATGGTATTGGAGGCGAGCCCGAATGTTCATCTCCCCCTTTGTAGCGTCGCCCATACCAGTCGTCAAGAGGATGCTGACCTTAGCGGAACTGAAGCCGAACGAAATCCTCTACGACCTAGGAGCCGGAGACGGGAGAACCCTAATAATAGCGGCTCAAGAGTTTGGAGCCCGAGCTGTCGGGATAGAGCTCAGAGAAGACCTAGTTAAACAGGCCGTCCAGAAGGTTCGGGAGCTCGGCCTCCAAGACAGAGTTAAGATCATCCAAGGGAACCTCTTCGATGTAAACATAAACCAGGCTGATGTTGTCTACCTCTACCTAACAACAAGTGCGAACGAGAAGGTTCGGCCGAAGCTCGAAGCCGAGCTCAAGAAGGGAGCCCGAGTAGTCTCCCACGACTACGAGATAACGAAGTGGAAGGCTGTGAAGGTTGAACGGTTTTGCGAGAACCCGAAGCTAGGATATCCGAGTCACACTCTATACCTCTATAAAAGATGAAAGGGCTCCTAACCCCCTTTCTAGGTTGCTGAGCCACGGCAACGGTGACGGTTATGGTTCCTGTGCCTTGGAGATACGTGAGCTCTTGGAGCTGCGACGGATGCGGACTCTGCTGTAAAGGCTTCAGCGTCGTTCTGAGGTTTGAGGAGTGGTTTAGATTGGTTAAGAGGTTCGGCGCTGAGGTCACCAGGGTTGGCCTCAACAAGTTCTACTTGGCGAGGAGGAGCGACGGCTCATGTGTCTTCTTATATAACTATTTTGGGAGGTGGCTCTGCGGCATCCAAGACATGAAGCCCCTAGCATGCAAGATGTGGCCCTTCAAGGTTCTAAAGAGGCCTAAATATGGGAACCCAAACGAGTCCATCTTCAACTATAGAGGCCGCACCTTCTACGTGTACGTGGACCCCTTCTGCCCGAACCTGAGATGGGGGAGGCCGACGGCGGAACTCACCTACAAGGTGATACCGGAGATAATAGAGCTGAGCATGAATGTACGCGAGAAACAGGTATACTCGACGTCTAGGACATTAAGCCAGCTTGTACCCCCGCCGAAGCCGAGACGTATAATATAAGCCTGTCTCTATTGCCCGCATCTCTGAAGCCACCTTCTTATCTGCTCGTCGAGTGGGATTCTCCTCCTCCTTCTCCTTCTAGGCTGGAGGGGGTAGCCGCCCACAGTCCTGTAAGCGTCTTCCGCCAGCCCGTCCGCCTCTCCCTCCAAAGATTCGCGCCATGAAGGGTCATGCCTGAACGTTAGGGGTTGAATCCACTCCGGGGAAAAGTCATCCAGTCGGTCAGGTTTGATGCAGACGCAGACCACGTCTAGCCTCCGGTGGAGACTTAAAGGGCACGTGAAGACTCTAGTTGGGTCAATCTTGTTCTCCACAACCGTCTTTCCTCTGAGCCGCAGGGTTGCGAGCTTCGGGGAGAGTTTAGAGTTAACGTACTCGACCACGGCGTACGCTATATCCAAGGGATGAAGTCTTTTCAGCAGGTTTCCAGAGAAGGCTCTCTCGTGGATGTGAACGTGACAACCGTTTCCGGACCACTTAATATACGTAGACTTTTCGACGCCTCGTTCCTCGAGGAACGAGACGATCTCCCTAGCGATCGAAATCGTCTCTCTCCACCTGGAGAGTTCGCCGTCAATATCCCAGACTGGTGTGCAGAACCGTATATTTGAGAGGTCGTATACGTCCTCGACGTCCCCCAACGTTTCATAAACGTTCGATGTGGCGTAGATCGATCTCAGGTAGTAACCTTCCAGCTCTAAGAGCGTCTCGAGGGTTTCCGGGCTTCTAATCGTCATGGGTTTCCCGTGGACGTACCTCCTGAAGACCAGTCTATTGGAGGGGTCGATGTAATGTGCGGCTACCCAGCGGTCCCTGCAGAACTCTGATATCTCCTTCTGTACGTCTGGGCGGCAGTAGTGTTGATGTGTGATGGTCAAGGCGCCTCAACGTCTCTCATTTCCGTTGACTTCCGAATCTTCTCCATCACATGTCTCGGGAGGGCAACGTCTTCCCTCCTCATCTCGATGGCCCCCTTTATGACGATGCCCCTCCCTTGGACGATGTCTATCTCGTACATCTGTAGGCTGTGGGGGGTGTGCCTCATCTTCTCTACTAGGATGTACCTCCTCAAGGTTCCTCCTCTAACCGACCTCCTGAACCTTATGATGCCGTCGGCTATGTGCTCTACGCCCCACCCGAAGGCCTCCGAGGTGGTTATGGCGTACTGAGACGTCATGAGGGTTGTGAAGTCCCACTTGGAGAGAACCTTCTTCACGAAGTACGAGTGTCTCCTTGACATGGCCGGCTTGTCGAGCCAGAACGCTGACATGGAGTCGATCACCAGCCGCCCTCTACCGTAGCCTAGAGCCTTCTTAGCCTCGATAACCCTATCGACGAGTTCCTCCACATCCAAGCTCTGCAACGACCATTCTTCCTTCACGCCCATAAGGGCATCGATTATTATCAGTTTCTTCTCCCTTATACTCTCGGAGAAGTCGAATCCGAACTGGCTCGCCTGCACAATTATCGAGTCTCTGCTCTCCTCGGTGGTAACGTAGATGCAACGGTCACCCTCACGTATACCCTGAGCTATAAAATGGATGCAGAGAATAGTCTTTCCCGTGCCCGGCTCGCCGGTCACGGCTACAAAGAAGCCCCTCGGTATGCCTCCAGCCAGCATCCGGTCGAGTTCCCCGACGCCCGTAGATAAACGTTCTATGGGCAAGCGAAGACACCCATATTAAGTAAAGAACTACAAAAAGATAAAATTCACTGGGGTCCGGGGGTTGGAAGACTATTTTTCTTCGATACGGATTTAAACCCGTGATACACAGAGATTTAATAGGACCTGTTCCTAGGAGAGGACGAGCCGTCAAGCGGGTTCTGATACTGGCTGGGGGAGGCGGACACACAGGCTACGGATACGCCTTAGCAGAAGCCCTTCACGAAAGGGGGGTGGAACTCTCATTCCTAGCTCCTCTAGGTGATTCGTTGAGCTTCGAGAGGCTACGTAGGTTTGGCGACGTAGATTTCTTGGTGAAGCCCCGTGGACCTAAGACTCCCCTCCAAATCTTCGCCAAGGGCTTCGCGAAGTCCCTCCTAGACTCCATAGGGAAAGTCTCCACAAAGTTTGATGTGGTTGTAAGCACGGGCTGCAACTTCTGCATCCCCCCTGCACTCGTAGCTTGGGCTAAGGGGATACCGGTCGTCAACATCGAGAGTCCTGTCCGCTTCGTCAAACCGTCCAAGACGGCTATGCTCCTCCAACCCTTCTCCAAACTAACAGCGCTCCACTGGGAGGAGCAGAGGAACTTCCTAGACGGGGTTGTCACGGGGCCTCTCCTCCCAAAACCCAAGCTGAAACCTTGGAGGGGAGGGTACATCCTCGTCACGGGAGGCACATACGGCCATAAACTACTCTTCGACGCCTTAAGCGAGAGCAACCTAGAGAACGTTGTCCTCCAGACGGGTAGAGTTGACCCGGAACCCTACTTGAAGAGGCACCCTGAATGGAAGGTCTTCAGGGTAACTGAGAGTTTCCACCGTTACTTGGCTGGAGCCGAAGTAGTCGTAACCCATTACGGGGCGACCTTACTCGAAACGGCTCTCTACAAGAAGCCCGCGGTTATAGTTCCAAACCCGGAGTGGACCAGAACCGCGGGAATCGAGGACGCGGCTTACATGGCTAAGAAGCTGAACGCCGTCCTCGTCTCCAAGATCGACGTTGAGACCCTAATTGAGTCGATAGAGAAGGCGAGGAGGAGAACAGTTCCATCCTTCCCGAACGGGGCTGAGAACCTAGCTGAACTCATAATGGAGCTTTAGGTTCATAGGATGAAGAAGGGAAGTAAGGCAAAGATCACTTGAACCGCTAGGAGGCCGATTGTAACCTCAACCTCTCTGAGCCTTCCAAGGTTCATGAAGATGTGGGTCCAGCTGTAAATCTTCCTCCCGTAGGGAGGTTCTAGGCTTCCGTCCTCTCTGACCCTTCCTATGCAGGAAGCCTTGAATCTGCTCCTAGCCTTCAAGAAGAACTCCACGATGAAGGGGGCCATAACGATCAACCCGGCTCTCTCCATGTTCCCCAAGATCACACCTGTAGCCACCAAGGAGCCGAGCAGGTAAGTTAAACTGTCGCCGGCAAGAATCTTAGCCGGACACCAGTTGTACCTCAAGAAGGCAAGTAACGCCGCGAAGGCTGTTAGGAGCAGAACCGCCGCCTCCCTCTCCCCAGCAATCCAGATGTACAGTCCAAGGCTCAGAGTGTATACGACTCCCATCCCTGCTTCTAGGCCGTTGAAGCCCCCCAGCATGTTGACCATGTTAGAGGCTCCGATGAAGCCGACTGGGATTATCAGTAGGGGGTATAAGGGCCCAAAGTCGACGACCCCTATGAAGGGTAGGTCCATCCTCGTCACGCCGGCCTTTATGACCACGAGCGGGATGGCCCCGGGGAGGGTTAGAACGGGTTTGATCCATTGGGGGAATCCAACCTTCACGTTTACCCCGTCCTTCGTCCGCACCATCCTCGCCTTAACGTTCAAGTCGTCGAGGAATCCTGTGAGTGTAACTATAAGTATGCTTGAGGTAGCCGCCAAGAGGTGGACTGGATTCACTAGGGAGCCCGCCGTGTGGTTAAAGAGGAAGGTCTGAACGGCTGTGTAGAAGAAGATTCCTAACAGCACGCCGGAGCTCACGCAGAGGCCTCCGCTCGCTGGTACTAGAGGCTTCCCTCTCTTGTGGAGGTCAACCGCGACGACCCTTATGCCCCGCAGAAACTCTATAACCTTAGGGGTGAGGAAGAAGGTTGTGAGGAACGAAACTAGAACAGCCGCTAAGAGAGCCTCCATTCTTCCACCAAGCTTAGATTTCCATGGGCAGAGAGCCCTCTTCATCTAGGCGGGGCAGTTCTTATAAATCTTTTGAAGGGTGAACCGACGATCAGGCTTCTCCGTCCCGAGGAGCACTGCTTTTCTGAGCGGTTATACCAAGATAGGCCCTAGGTATGGGTCTGCCAGCCTGAAAGTGGCGACGGGTTGGATGCACGGTTCAGAGGAGGGCTAGGATAGCCGTCAAAATCGCCGCGAAGGAGGGGATGATCACAGCGGCTGTCCTCTTCGTCCTCTGGAAGACGGCGTCTATAACTAGGGAGAGGTCCTCTATCTGCTTCTCCCCTATAACCCTGACCTCGGGAACAACCTCGACGCACCAGAGAACCGATACGGGCTCCATGTTACCTAAGGCGTCACGCACGGCCTTCTCGATGTACCAGAATAACCGTTCATGGTCCATAGCCTCGCCGACGGGGTAGTATCCCCGGTCAACCATGACAACTCCGTTGACGATGTGGGTGTCGGTAGTCATGACTTCTCCCCCGTCGACTCCTATTCCCCTAAGCCTCGAGAGTATCTCGTCGCGCAGGTTTGAGATCATGTTGTTTCCGTCGATCGTCACGTAGGCCGCTTTATCTCCTTTGACGTCCACAACTATGGCGGTTATTCCTCCGGGCCCCATCCCCTCCTTTATTCCGAACTCAGTTGGGATAACCTTCGCGGCTCCCACGCGGAGCTGGTAAGCCTCAAGCCGCAGAGCCTCCGAGAGAGCGTCCTTCACGGCTTTCTCCAAGAGGAGGGACGCCCTCTCGACGTCGAAGTCCCCGTTTATGCTGTTATGTGCGTCTATCGGGACGGCTGATTGTAGGCCTGCCTTCCTTGCTTCCTCCTGGATGGTCTCCTCGAGCTCCAAAGGCAGGTCCTCCATAGTTTCAGGAGCCAACGTCAAAGTGAGGAGGGCGCATCTCCCACCAAATATCTGGCATCCCACGCTCGCCCCGTTCCTCCTCAACCGTATGAATGGGGTTGCCACCGACCCGATGGGCTGTAGATCGACATGCTCCAACAGCCACTCTATAACCTTCCTGCTCTCTAGCTGGGATGTCAAGTCAAGCTCGTGTCCTGAGAGCCCGTGGGGAACCGAGACCACGCAACCAAACCTATCTTCAAACACTCTCTGGATCATGCTTGGGATGGTGCTACTGCCGACGTTCTTGAAGGGTCCAGGATGAATCACCGGGACGACTATGAGCGCCTTGAACCCTCTAGAACCCTTGAAACCGAGCATCGAGACCTTTACGCTCTTAACCTCACTCATGGAGTCGAATATGCTCTCTATCGGACCGTTTATCCCCTTGATCCAGTTCAGGATGAAGGCCTTGAAGAGCTTTATCGAGGGTACACCGACGGACTTCAAGCCTACGCGATCCACGGAGAAGGTGAAGAGGAAGGTTCCGAGGAAAGCGACCGAGACGGTTGTGACCGCCATGAGGAGGTGGCGGACGTTGAGGCCGTATCCGCCTACAGAGAACGCCGCAAGTACCAGTAGAAGAGCCGCCGGCTGTATCAGGGCTGGAGGGAGGGTTCTCCAACGCTTCAGGGATGAAACCGAGATGAGGACGAGGAGCCTCAGACTAGAAGACGCCGCGAACCCCAACGACGCGAGCTTAACCCAAACGTCTACGTCTCGGGTTAGAGCCGCCACCAAGCTGGCGGCGGCCGTAAAGGCTAGGAGAACCCAGCTGGATACAAGGGACAGGAAGAGGCGTCTCCTAAAGTCGAAGATTGGATCACGCCTCATAAGGGCGCCCACGCAAAGATGCTCAACGAGGAGTGAGGATGCGAGGAGAACAGCTCCACAGAGCAGGCCTAGAATCAACCCTTCAACGGCCGGGTTGAGGAGGATGACCGACATCCCTCCAAGGATGCACGAGACAGAAAACCCAGAAACTATCGATCTAAAAGATGGAAGCGTGAAGAGGGATGAGTATCTCCTCGCAACCCTGTTTGCAGGCTCCGAAGCCATCGGATGATCCCACGATAAATAAATGTCAAAACTCAAAAAGTTTTAGGAAAGTCATGTCTAAACCAGACCCGGCTTAGGTGAAGGAGAGCTGGGCCACTATGCAGATAACTATGAGGGCGATCGCCAGTATAACTATCAGCTCCGGGCCTATCCTTATACCGGGCGTCTCCTCCTCAAAGAACCTGAGTAAACCGGCTCCGGTGGCCGGCATCGGGGCGCTCCTGCTCCTACGCTTCCCCCTCCGACTCATCGGCCACACCGAGCTTTTAACTTCTCGACCGAACTAATTAACTTTATCGTCTCGCTGGCTAGGTTTTCTCTGAACTCTGCTCCAGTTCTAGAGCAGAGAAGAATAAAATGTGGGGACGAGACTACCTGATCTTCTCCAACGCCTTGTCTACGTCGGGGAGGCCCAGCCTCTTCAAGACGTCGGATCGAGGTATCCCATTCTCGTCCCAGCCTATAGCGTCGTAGTATTCCCTTCTCCTCTTAGCTATCTCGCTTCTCGTTGGCGCTGAACCTTTATAGGGTCCTGAAGGCAACGGCTCATAGAACCTCGGAGGGTTATCGTCGTCTCTGGGAGGCTTCCACCTCACGTCCGGGCCTCCGAGGAGCTCGGCGGCTCTCTGGATGTGAATTATTCTGTGTCCGAGTTCTCTGTTCCATTCCTCCTCCGTTATGTCCCAGCCGGTTACGGCTCTCAGGAACCTCCAGTCTAGGCCGTTTAGGTTTCCTCCCCACCGGATTACGGCGCAGTAGACCGCTGAGTCGGCGAAGACCATAGCCATGTCAGAGTATGCATCCCTCACGGTTGAGGTGTGGTCTCCGCCTTGAACCGAACATGCATAACATATATCAAGGGTGTAGTCCTTCTCGCTTCTGATCCCGTGGGCGCCGACCTCAACCCCCTTAACCTGAACCGCGTAGGGGAGCACGTCGACCCCCTTCAACTCGGATATCTTCAGAGCCGCCCGGTAAGTGCCCTCAGCAAGTATATCGAAGTAAGTGCCGTCTCTGGTAGCTATCCTCCTAGCCAGCTCAGCGAATGCCTCCACGTCTCCCCACCTCAATTCCAGCCCGTCGAGATCGTCCTTCGTCAGTATGCCTCTCTGGTACAACTCGGCCGCAAAGGCTAGGATGTTCCCGCCGTTTATCCCGGAGTATCCGAGGTCCTCCATTAGGGAGCTCAAGTAGATGATGCTTCCGGCGTCGAAGACCCCTAGGTTCGGCCCCAGATATGCCTGAAGTTCATAGTCCGGGTTGTCGGTTATCGCACCTTTGTAGGGGCCAGCCTTGACAACCGCTAGCTTCATGCAGGTAACCGCACAGCCGTAGTCCCCCCAGTAACGTTTCACCCAGTACCTGAGGTCGAAGCGATCTCCCCCAAGGGCCTTCTCGTCGTGCCACTCCTCCTGCCAGTTCCTCACGGGCTCCGAGCTCCTCTGGGACCCGACTTCGTAGCTTGTGTACCCGGTTCCCCACCGGCGTATACGGTCTCTGGAGAGGGCTATCTCCTCATACTCTGAGATGAGTTTCTTGAGCTCTTCTATGTCTGCAACTTGGGGGAGGGGGCCCGTTCCCTTTGCCACTATCGCTTTCAAGTTTTTGGAGCCCATGACCGCTCCATAGCCTCCGTAGCCGGCTGCGTGGCTCCACTTCTGCTCTACGGCGGCGGCTCTAACAAGGTTCTCGCCGGCTGGGCCTATGTAGATCATAGAGGGCTCCTTCAGAATCCCGTATCTGGAGTGTCTACTGTCCAGCTCTTCCTTAACCTCCTTCGTCAAGGTCTTCAGGGTTGTCTTGGCGTCTTTACCCCACAAGTGCTTGGCGTCCCTGACCTCAACCCTATCGTCGTCGATGAGGATGTACACGGGTTCTTCAGCCTTGCCGGAGACTATCACGCCGTCCCAACCTGCACATTTCAGCTCTATTGGAAACTCGCCGCTCACCGTTGAGCCTATAATCCCGTTGTTCTGAGGCGACTTCCCCGTTATGCATATCCTAGCGCCGTGGAAGTACCCCGTGAGGGGGCCGGTGAGGGCTAAAAAGAGGTTCTCTGGACCCAAAGGGTCGACTTCCTCCCATCTTGAACCCAGACGGTCCCAAAGGATTCTAGCCCCCAACCCCCTGCCGCCGATGTACCGGCGGAGAACATCCTCTGGAAAGCTGACCTCTCTAATCTTTTCCTCGCTTAGGTCTATATCCAGAAACTTTCCCGCGTACCCTCCAACCATGCTAGATCAACTCCTCAGCCTTCTCTCCGTAGAGGTTTTCAGCTACGTCCCTAGTGAGGTCTTCAGGCCTCCTCGCGAAGAGGTTGTGGGAGACCGAGGGTCCCTCCCTAACGACTCTGAGAGCGTAGTATCCGGCGTTAACGCAGGCCTCAACGCATTTCGGCTCTCCCCCGCACAAGTCACAGATCAGGGCGTAGCCGTCTCTAGGATGGATGTGCGGGATTCTTCCCGGGCAAGCCTCGATGCATGAGCCGCAACCCGTACACTTTTCTCGGTCCACCAGAACGGCGGAGGTCCTCTCATCTACAGAGAGGGCGTTGAAGGGGCAGGACTCCACACAAGGGTAGTCGGTGCACTGGACGCATAGGTGGGGAATCTCAACTCCGGGAACAAGCATGAATACCCTTATCCGGGAGGCTTCAGGCCATATCCTGTTCTCGTGATGCAACGTGCAGGCGATCT
>LUCD01000041.1 GCA_001593925.1 Candidatus Bathyarchaeota archaeon B26-1 | reverse complement strand
ACCGAGAAGAGGTGGCGGCCACTGCTCTTTCTGCGGGTTCTCGACCTTTCGAGCTCCTCCTCTAGGGCCGCTATCTTCCTCCTAACGTTCATTATGAGTTTGCTTGTTCCTTTATGTTTCGGGCAGAGGGCGAGGAACTCCCTCATCAACCTTATCTTCTCTGGGATGTAACGGCAGGCCACAGCCTCAGCCCACTTCGCCTTAGCTTTGGCTGGGAGGTTTGTGACCATGAGGCTTCTCACCTCGCCCAGCGATAGTCGCGACTGTCTTCAATAAATCAATAGGTCCACCGGGTTATTTTTGTTCTCTGCCGTGAGGAGCCTCTTCGCGTTCCGGGACAGTCTTAAAGAGATTTAAGCCTCCTTGTTCCCTTAAAGTCTAAGGGTAACCCTTAAAGGAAGGCTGGCATGCTCTCGGGGAACTTCTTTAAGAGGGTTCGCGATCGGACGCTCTGCAAGGAATGCGGCTTCTGTGAAGAGGTGGTAGTATGTCCCTCACCAAACGACTGTATAGGCTGTGGAGCCTGCTATAAGGGGTGCCCGTACGAGGCCATAAGGATGGTTGAGGACTCTTCTCCCCGTAGGAGCGTGAGTATCGGGTCGACGGCGTTAAAGTTGATGTTCCAGAGAAGACAACTGTCAAGAGAGCCTTAGAGACCATTGGAATATCCTTCGGTAAATATCCGGGTGACTGCCAAATCTTCGCGCCATGCGAGACTGAGGCTGCTACTCATGTTCAGTTTTAATAGATGGAGAACTGAGGAGGTCCTGCGTGACGCACGTAAGGCATGAGATATTTCCCCTCAGTTAAGATCTTCTTCAACAAGATTTTCATCTACTTAAAATCTTTAAGAACCAACACGACGCCAAACTGATACTGACAAGATGAAGGGTTGATGTTTCGTTCACTTTGAATGGCGCGGCTTTCCTTAAGAGGGGGTTACGGTCTTTTTCGGAATGTGCGATGAAAAATGGGTTCTGAAAAGTGAAACTTTCACAGATGCCGTGCAACCATAAACTCTTATCTTGTCAGTATCGCCAAACTAAAGAGTAAATCTTATTAATGAATGAAACGTGGCTTGATAAGGTCGATGAGAAATGAGCGAATCCTATGATCTAATTACAACAAATATGGTAAAGGCCCTTGCTGTTGAACTCGGAGCTGACTTAGTTGGAATTGGTCCGGTAGCACGATGGAAATATGCTCCTAAAAAGTTAAGGCCGGAAGATCATTTACCGGATGCGAGATCAGTTATAGTGGTTGCTATTCACCATCCTGACGCAGTTATAGAGCTCAGTGGCGAACCAACTCCTCATGATATGGGACCGTATGGTATACAAAATGATATGAATCGGAAATTGGATTACATCTCCTTCAATATTGCTAGGCTTCTCGAGAAAAGAGGATACAAAGCTCTCCCCAAAGCGGCCTCCAACATATGGAGATATCGTCCATACAAGGATATTAACACTCATTTTACCGCGGACTTCTCAAATAGACATGCAGCTGTGGCCGCTGGGCTGGGCGAATTGGGATGGAATGGACTCTTTTTATCGCCTGAGTTTGGGCCTAGACAGCGCGTCGTCGCCATAATCACTAACGCGCCCTTGGAACCGACACCTATGTATGATGGACCGAGTCTCTGCGATAGATGCTTCGAGTGTGTCCGTGCCTGCCCAACTGGTGCGCTCGAAAAGGAGGTTGATGGACTTCATGTCGTTAAAATCGAAGACAAGACCTACGAATATCCTAGGAAAAACATGTGGCGTTGTTCATGGGCTGAACATTGGGGCATTGATCTCAACCTACCCATACCTGAGAAAGTCACAGAGGAGGTCGTTTGGGATACGCTGTCGAAGCATGGTAGACATGCAGGTGCAATGGGAAGTTGCCTCCGCTATTGCATGATTCCTCAGCTTCGATATAAAGATCCCGCATACACTAGAGTTTATCGAAGAAAGAAAAGATTTACGGACAACTGGCAGACAAAAGTAAATAGGATAGCGACTTATAAAGTCAAGAGCATCCCTGTACAATGGGGTGTCAATATAGTTCGAGTCTTATCCGTGGATGATTTTAAAGAAGCCCCGCTGAAACCGGGGGATTACCTTCCTAATGCAAAAAGCGTGATTTTGCTAGGGATTGACTATCCTCAACCCACCAAAAATGCTAAGACCATTCCGCCCCAGATAAAATATGCTGCCCGATACATAAGTAATGCGTCGTACTACTTACTTGGATTTGCTGTGCTGGACGTTTGTAGGTACTTAGATGGTTTGGGATATGCGGCTATGCCTGCTTATGGACAATCATCTTCGATTACCTATAGACAGATGTCTTTGATAAATGAATATGCAGCCAAAATTGCTGGTTTCATAGAGAGCACTGAAAGTAGTGAAACATCGATATGTGGATTTACGCGGCGTTTCATCTCAGTGCTTACCGATGCTCCGCTTGAATCAGATGCTAAAAAGCGACCTAGGATAGGAGAGCGCAGAATACAAACCAAAACTGAAATTCTAACGAACGAATTAAGGAAAGAAGCATATCAACTAGGCGCTGACTTGTTCGGCATTGCTCCTATAAATCGCCTTATGGACATACCTAGTGTTAAACGTTTAAATGAGTTTTTGCCAAAAGCAAAGTCCATAGTTGTAATAGGACTTCACTATCCAGACGCGGCTGTCGAGCGAGCGAAGGAGCCTCCGGCAGAATCGCCTGCAAGCTACTGCTTCGTCCATTATCATACGGTTAGACAGTTATGTTACATAGCGATTCGTTTGTCAAATTACCTCAAGGATAGAGGATATCTTGCAGTCCCCCTTGTAGATATAACGGAAGATACAGGCATGGTTGCTAGTCCAAGAGGAGAACTTCCAGATGTTTGGGCGAATGTATATGCAGCTGTTGCGGCGGGACTTGGCGAAATAGGATGGAACGGCCAGCTCTTAACGCCAGAGTATGGACCTAGACAACGCACTATATCGATACTTACCGACGCGCCTTTAGAACCATCACCCATGTATTCTGGACCACCGCTCTGTGACAGATGCTTCCAATGCGTAAACACCTGCCCCGTCGAAGCGATAAGTCCAGACCGGAAAACTTCAGTCAAAATAGGCAACAGAATATTTGAATATGGAGTACGTGACAGAGCACGCTGCGACTGGGCAAAACGCTATGCCCTCGTTGGGGAAGCAGGCCCCAAGTATATGGGAGTAACTCAAAATATTGAACCGCCGCAGAAAATTACTCCTGAAGCCATCGAGAAAGCACTAGAGAAACTAGATCCTACAACCAGCTACAGAAGTATGAGATTAGGAAGAAAAATCAGATATGTCGTAATGGGGGTTAATACTACAATTGTAGAAGAATGCCTACGTGCATGCATGCCGCCTCATCTTCGATGTAGCCGCCATAAGGTAGAATAATTGTTTTTGCCTCGGGGTTTCATTTCCATATTTTATTTGGAAAATTCAGAAATCGTTTAGCACGATATCATGAGACAACTTAACATTTATCATGCGTTAATTTTATATTAATCGCACTGAAACATAAAGAATCCTTTTTTATTCTATGTTTTCCATTTATGATGCCTAATTTATTAGTTAGCGCGCATAAGGTGTGAAAAATTCACTTTTTGATTTTTGGCAGGGTTTTAGGGGCGGGCGTGACCGATATAGGTATAGAACCCAAGGGAGTCCGTCCGGAGACCTTCATGAAGACAACGGCTGTCAGGAACAAGAAGCTAGCGGAGCGTTACCTAGAAACCTCGTGGAACGCCGTGAAGTATCTCGTTGACAATTACGGCGAGAAGGTCTTCCTCGGCGTCGGACTGCCCTACAACAAGGTCTTCATAACTCTAGAAGAGGTCGCGCGTTTTGGCGAGAAGCTGGCATCCATAGACCCTGACGTTCAGCTCTGCGTACTGGATTACTTCCCAACCTTTAGACGCCGGGATATGGAGAGGCCGAGTCCCAAAGAGATGTTGAAGGTCAAGGAGGCTCTCAAGGGGACAGGTTTAAGAACGGTTGTGGTTCAGACGTCGATTGGGCATATCGGTCCGTGATGGTTCGTCATCCACCCTGCTGGTTTTCGCTGTTGCCATCCGCTCTGCAGAAATATTTAAATCATACCGAGAAGGGTTAATCTTAAATTGAATTGATGTAGGGATGGGGTAGACGTATGCCCATAGCGTTCGTTCTGATAAATGCTGAGATAGGTTCTGAAGGAGAGGTTCTCAAGGCGCTTAGGGAGGTTGAGGGAGTAAAGGAGGCTTACAGCGTCTACGGAGTCTACGACATAATAGCCAAGATCGAAGCTGACTCGATGGACAAGCTCAAGGACGTGGTCACTTGGCGTATACGCAGGCTGGACAAGGTTAGGTCCACGTTAACCATGATCGTCATCGAATCTTTCTCTAATGAAGGGACAGGTTAAGGATGGCCTACGTCCCGTGAAAAGGAGTAGGCTTCATCCTTAGAAGACGAAACCGGAACTTGAGCGTGTTCCTTGCTTTTTATAAGTGACGTGAAGAGTAGTTGAGTATGGCCCATGGTTAAGGTGCATATTGGTCTCGACGATACGGATTCCCCTAGGAAAGGGTGCACAACCTACGTTGCCGCCTTACTGGTCGAGAAACTACACGATCTGAACGTCCGGTTCGTAGATTACCCCAACCTGATCCGGCTTAACCCAAACGTTCCTTGGAAGACTAGGGGAAACGGAGCTCTATGTCTGAGAATAGAATGTGACGGGGCGATCGTCGACGAGATCAAAGAGACCGTTGTAGAGACCGTTGAGGAGAACTCGGATATGGACTGCGAGGGAACGGAGCCTGGCGTAGTCTTCTTTTACAGAGAGGTTCCAAGGGAGGTTGAAGCCTTCTCCAAAGAGGCGATCCAAGGAATAGTCAAGATGGAGACCGCTCTGAAACTCTTGAGGAGGTTCGGGGCGGAGGCTTTCGGGTTCAAGGATGGACGCGGAATCATAGGGGCGCTGGCGGCCGTAGGGGAGCCCCTGAAGGGAGACCACACATACGAGCTAATCGCGTACAGGTTGCCCGAGAACAGGGGGACGCCTAGAAGGATCGTATCTTCATCCGTCTTAGAGATGGATCGGAAGACGGGAAACCGGACCTTCAACAATGTCGATCCGGAGACAGGTCGCATCCTAATAACCCCTAGGGGGCCTGACCCAGTGCTCTACGGGATCAGAGGTGAAGACCCTCAAACCCTCAGGAGAGCCCGCGAGATTGTGCGTTCAGAGGAGCCTATCGAACGTTGGGTCATATTCAGAACTAATCAGGGGACGGACGCCCACTTGAGGAGGGTAAGCTCCGTACGGGAGATCAGACCTTACAACCCGGTTATCGTCCGGGGAGTAGTGGATGAAGCGCCTAGGATAATTCCCGGCGGCCACGTGATCTTCTCGATTAGGGACCGAAGCGGCCGGGTTGACTGCGCCGCTTACGAGCCGACCGGTAGTCTCCGCGAAGCCGCCAAGAAACTCATAGTCGGGGACTTATTGGAGGTTTACGGTGGAGTCCGGCCTCCTTCACCGAGAAATCCCCTAACAATAAACCTCGAGAAGATCAGGGTTCTGAAGCTGGCGCCCCACATAGTCTTGAGGAACCCTCTCTGTCCAAGATGTGGGAAACGTATGAAGTCCATCGGAAGGAATAAGGGCTTCGAGTGTAAGAGGTGCGGCCTCCACGAACCTAGAATGGAGAAGATTCGCTGTGAGGTTGAGAGAGAACTCAAACCCGGCCTCTACCTTGCCTCTCCAAGGTCTCAGAGGCACCTCACAAAACCGCTCTCGAGGTACGGCCTAGAGAAAGAGCATGGAACCTTCAGGATGGGCAATTCTATCCCCTACAACCTTTTCTCCAGCGTTTAGAGGTTTGAGGGGGAGCGCCTCCTCTCAGTCCAGCCTTTCCATAGAAAACCTTTTTATTCGCATCAAGCGAGGAGTTTTAGGGTGAAACCTGCCCCGCGGTGTCCTCATGCCGGTTCGAGCCGTCATCTTCGACCTTGACGAAACCCTGATCCACTCAAAGATAGACTTCAAGAAGATGAAGGAGAGGGTTATAGCCTTCCTGGAGAAGGTAGGCGTTACAAGGGGCCTCCTGAACACCAACATGCTAAATATGGAGATAACGAGTCTAGCGGTTGAAGACCTCCATAGAAGGGGCTTCCCTGAAGGGGAGATCAGACTGATCTTGAGTGAAGCGGAGGAGATAATGAACCGCACCGAGCTGGAGTCCGTGAACGAAGCCTCCCCGATAGAAGGAGCTCAAGAGACCTTGAAAGCCTTGAAGGAGAGAGGCCTCAAGATCGGCGTCATGACGAGGAGCTGCCACGAGTACGCCGAGAAGACCCTAACAAAGTTCGGTCTAAGGGCGTATGTGGACGCGATCTCGGCGAGAGACGATGTTGAAGAACCGAAACCGAACCCTAGACACGCCTACCACATGATGAAGCTGCTGGGTGTGAAGGCTTGCGAGGCCGTCCTCGTCGGGGATCACTGGCTCGACGGCCTATGCGCCAAGGAAGCCGGGCTCAAGTTCATCCTGATATTGAGGAGAAACATTGACCTCAAGATGCTTGAGGGTTGCGACTATAAGGTTGCTGGGAGCATAAAAGAAGTGGCGCGGATGGTGTGACGGCTGGGCGGCTTAGGCTCTAAATGATCCTTGAAGGCATCTTGAGGAACTCAAATATCTCCTCCAACTCTTTAAACTTGCTTCTCAGAACGTCGAGTCTTGCCTGTAATGGTCCGCACTTCTTCACGTATTCTTCCTCATTCATCTCTCCTAGGTTGTAGGCTATCGTGAACCTCTCGATCTCAACCTCAATCTTCTTTATCTCCTTGTTTAGCTCGTTGTGGTAGGATTCGAGGCCGACGGCTAAAGTCCTGAGCTTCTTGGTTTCATCGTCGATCCTCTTCAAGTATTTCTGCCTGAACTCCTCGTATATGGCTTCTGAGAGCTGAGACTTCCTCGAGTCGAGGAACCTAAGCCTCTTCGCATCGTCTCTTATCTTCTCTATGATCTCTTTAACCTCGATGAGTATCTCCTCTGGGGTCTTCCGTCTCTTCGGGGCCTCCCTAACGATCTTCATCCTCCTCTGCATCTCCCTCCAAGAGGGAAACTCTATCATCCGCTCCTCCAAGTTGCGGAGTATACCCTTCATCCTGTGATAATTCCTGTATCTGTATGGAAACTCTATGAGGGAGACCATCGTATCTCCCTCCCTCAAGCCTTTAATCTCGCATGGGATGAAAACTGACCTTCCAGGCCCCATAGCTGTGAACGAGACGGTGAAAGTTCCGTCCATACGCAGTTCACCCTTAACCGAGTGAGGGTCTATAACGGATTTCTTAAACTTTCCAAGGTTTTCCCTTACGAATCTGTATAGGAGGTCGCTGTCCTTAAGGGGAACTCTCAAAGGAAATGTGAGACTCACTTTATCCTTCTCCATCGTGAACTCTCCGAGGAAAGTTCTCTTCTTAACCCTGCCCAGCAAGCTTAGGCCTTGAGCTCTAGCGGCGGGTACGCATCCTCCCAGAAACGTCGTGAACGTTCCTGTTAGGAGGGCGACTAGGATGGATGGTAGGGACCAGTGGACGTAGATCGGGGGTATAGCCTCCTCTTGGAGGGGAAGCCATACTCCCTTGAGGATCGTGGTTATCCAAGAGAATGAGGTTACGATTATGTAGCTCCCTAAGAAACCAAAGAGCGTCCCCATAAAACCTAATAGGAGCGTCTCTATTATGAAGACTTGGAAGGAATTTTTCGGATCGAGCCCGAGGGTTGCCATTGCCATGAACTCTCTCCTCCTCTCCTCGTAAATCGACGTCATAGTCACGTAGATCATCAAGCCGGATATGACGAGTGGGAAGATGTACGGGATGAAACCCCTCACGGTCCACTCTGCTCTCCACTCTATGCTTACAGCCCGGCCTTCCATGTTGACTATCGTTACGACGCCTAGGAGGTAAGCTATCTCCTTCGCTATGTTGATGATGTCGAAGCCTTCTTCGACAAGAATCGAGGCTTCTGAAATACCTATGGAATAATCGTTGATCGACTTGATGGGAACGAGGATCAGCTTGTCGGTCTTCTCGAAGAGAGGCCTATTGTCAAGTCGAGACACCCTTAAGAGCGATGCTGGGTCGAACCTCCCGACCACCCGGAAACTCCCGAAGGTTCTGGTCCTGGTTATCGGCGGTCCATCCGTCGCTATGACTTCCATGACGCCTAACGTCACATAGTCGCCTATAGGTACACGGAATGTAGACGGGATTATGGCCACAGGTTCGCCTACCTGAAACTCCGACCATAAACCTCTAATGTACATGGAAAAGTTGTAGTTGTTCTCTAGGAAGTCAGGGTCGATACATATTATCTCAGCGTCTAATGTTCCTTCTCCGTAGATCAAGACGCCTGAACGCGCAACGTTCTCTTGGTAAGTGATCACCTCCTCTCTATAACCTATGTCCTTACACCACTCATGATTCTTGGTCCAGTTTATGTCGTACTCGCTCAAGGGGGCTGAGAGAATGTCGGCTTGGAGGATTATCGCCGGAGTGTTGGTTCCATCCCATGCCTCCATGACTCTGGACTCCCTAGCTATCGAGATATTCACAAGTATTATTGCGGATGAAACCACGATCGTTATCGTTATCAGGCTTAAGATCGTTCTGAGAGGCCTCCTCTTCATACCCCTTATCCCAAGCTGCAGGGACAGGTCGGTTATGGCCGCCTTTCTAGCCGAGATCAGGGTCAAAGAGAAGTACACGAGGGTTCCTAGAACGAAGCATCCCCAGAGGCTCGTTGGGATGTCTACGCCGATAACCGGCGCTCCTAAGATACTCTCTGCCATGACGGCGTAGAGTATCTTGAAGGAGAAGTGGGTTAATGAGAGTATCACCAAGAGCAGGGAGAAGATCGAGACTCTTATGAGGAGGAGAGTTCTCTTTCCAGCTTGTTCCTCCAAGAGGAAGCTTGGGAGAAGGGATGATAAGCCGTAAATGAAGAGGCAGATGCTTATAGTTGTCAGTATGGAGTATGCCTTCTGACTTGTGAGCCAAGACCTTAAACCGTTAAGCCTATCTAATGAACGTTTAATCCCGCCTAAGGCCGGCTCGTACTCCTCCAAGAGAATTAGGTTCAGAGCACGTTCAAAGTGTTTACCTACAACCTCATACTCTTTATACTCCTGAGTTAGTGGGAGACCTAAAGCCTTGAACCATCCCAACTCTTCGCTGAGGCTGGAGAGCTCCTCCTCTACGTAGCATTTAGTGGCCAAGTATGTCCAGCTTATCAACGTTGTGTTCTCGTCAACCCTAACATGCAAGGGTGGAATCTCCACTGTCAACCCAGACTTCTCCGTCGGCGTTATGGTCACCTCGTAGTTTATGGGAAAGAAGAAGTAACTCTCATAAACAGGATTAATCTTCGCAGTCTCAAAGTCTTCTATGTTTGCCCTCAAGGCGGGCTTAAGGGTTAATGTCTCCTTCTCTTCAGTAATCGGGTTGTAATCGGAGACTCTGACGAGTTTACCATCTAGAACCCATATATTGCATTCAACATAGATTTGGCTTCCGAGATTTCTGACGGTAAGAGGTATCCGCATATTCGTGTATATAGTTCGGCCTATTTCATACCAGCCTGTAAATGTGACATCCTCATCCATGAAGAGGTTATTTATTTTTATGACTGTGTAGTTTCCCAAGACCTCTAACCGGCTGATCCTAGGCGGATTTCTAAGCAGGGCCTCGACGTTGGAGGTTCCAGTAACGGTTTTGATGAGCCT
>LUCD01000040.1 GCA_001593925.1 Candidatus Bathyarchaeota archaeon B26-1 | reverse complement strand
AATATCGAGTCATACGGGCTTGAATGCAGATACAGAAAGAAAAACCTGTTCTCGATCACCGGGCTTCCCTCAAACCTGTAATCCGTCACACCGTAGGGGACAGGCTTCCACATGTCCTTCCTCTGGTACGGGCGTAGATCATAATGTTTCTCAGTGTACTTCTGACGCGTATCCCATATTACAACACCATCTGTGACCCTACCCGGCATAAAGTAAGGTTCTTGTCTCAGATTTATAAGATTATATACGCTTGCAATAACGAGAATAGACGCAACGAAGGCTACTGATATAAGCGTTAAGTGAAGCCTCCTAATCAGTTGGACATCACCTCTGCTTTCCCAGTCTATCCCTTAAGGCTTTTGAACATGTTTTAGCTATTTCATTCTATTTATCTTTTTAAGTACGCCCTTTTGACGTCGTGAAAGAAGTAAAACGTACATGAATCTGAAAAACTTGTCTGCCTCACCCATCCTTACGCTGTTTAAATTATTGCTGGGATCTAGGTTTTATGGGGGAGCTTAGCCTTCTCAGGGCATGAGGAGCATACTTCCTCATGGAAGTTGGTTTTCACAGTCTGCCATTCAAACAGTACGAAGCCTTCAAGCCCTTCCTCCCTCACTATCTTGATCTGCTCAGCTAGCTCTCCCGGCTTAAGCCTTCCGTGACTCGTGTGAACCCCTATTACGATGTATATGGGAACTGATCCTCCTACAATTAACTTATCGTGCTGGCAAACGCTTCTGAAGACGCTCATATCGTAAAAGTATCCTGTGGGAACCAAGAAGTCTAAGTATCCTCTCCTAGCCCAGGCAGGCCAGTCCTGGTAAACCGTGTAGGGTGAAGCACAGGTCCAGCAGTAAGAGCTCACCTTCGCTTGAGGCCTAGCTTCATGAACCTTATCGTATACGAGCTTAACGAAGTCTGTGAACTGCTCCCTTCTCCACTGATCCCACTTCTCACGTAGAGGGCTTCTTGAAGGTATCTCCCTAGGGTCTACTCCGTACTCTTCCCTGAACCTTGAGACACAGTAGTCACAGTAGCAGTAGTTGCTTCCGGGATACCTTATATAGTCTAAGTAGACTCCGTCCACATCATACTTGTTTACTACCTCAAGTATGGCTTCAAGCTCTATCCGCTTAACCTCGGGCTTAGCCGGGTCGGCCCAGTTGAACCTCTTACCATTCCTGTCTACTATGCATAGTTCAGGATGATCCCTTAACGTGGGGTTGTCTTTTCCACCCGGAAAGGGACAGAACATGGCGTGAACTTCCAGCCCTCTACTGTGAGATTCTTCTATAAGGGCTTCTAAGGCATCCCACTTGTAGTATGACGATTTCGGATAAATGGAGCTCTTATAGTATGTTGTGATCTCTCCGAAGCCCGGTTTAGCGACGGCTATTATGAAGTTCATGTTCTCTTCAGCCATCATCTCTACATCCTTTCTTAACTCCTCGCGTCCCTTGTCAGGGTTCTGGCTCCAGTGATGCGTGTGTAAGCCTATACCCCTACCTTCAATTAGACTCATAGGCATCATGCGAGGCTTAACCTGCCCTGAATATAAGAATTTTGGTGAACCATAAGACGTGGCAACTTAAGGTCTCCATCTTAGGTGCGTTACGGTTTAGGTTGACAGGTGTATATTTGTAACTGTTTATAAAAATGAGAAATATGGAGATGTGGCTTTCACTTGTATGGAGATTTGTTCACTAAATTAATTATGGTTCTACTATGATGTCTCTATAGGCTGTGCTTAGCTCAGGAGATTCCTTTAAAATCTTATTGTCAGGATCCACTACTACGTATATCCTGTATTTTCCAGGTTTCTCAGGCTTCCACTCTGTTTTGGCAGCTGCGAACTCTGTAGGTTTCAACTCGCGGATGATCTTATCGTCTCCTATTAGTTTGCCTCCTTTCTCAGGGTCTCCTTCAAAGAATCTCACATGAATGTTCTTCGCTGTGGTTCCGTGAAGATACACAAATGCGGGGTGATTAGAAAGGTTGCGCACGGTAGCCGTGATAAGCGTTGCTTGTCCAACCTTGGGTTTTGCGGGATCAAACCTTATGAAGTCTCTTGAGATAGCTAGTACGGGTTTCTGCCTGACTCTTACACGGAGGAAGGTTTCAGTGTTCCCTTTGAATGACTCTTCAAGCTTGTTCTCAGGATCTACTATGACGTGGATTCTGTTCTCTATGTAGGGTTTTCTAGGAGGCTTGCCCATAGGTGGGAGTGAGAGTCTAGTTAGGTCTTTAGCCTCGCAGATCCATCTAACGGAGACGGTTGCTGAGCCTCCCGGCTGGATTTCCTTGATGACTCTTTCACCTATCAGGGTTCCCCCCTTGGAGGGGTCGCCGTCATAGAACCTAACCGGGATGTTGAAGGCTGGGCTGTCGCCGTCGTTGTGAACGGTGGCTTGAAGCAGGACCTCCTCTCCCTCTGTAGGCTCCTCGTCTGTAACGGCTACGTCCAGGCTTTCCCGCCAAGCAAACTTTACGTGCACAGGCTTCTCATGTCCGTCATCACTATAGATTACTTTATTTCTCCCTCTTTTGAGCCTCGGGAGAGACTTTGGATGAACTTGAATAAGCGTATGGATCTTCAGGGATTCTATTCCTACATCTGTTTCTTCCTTAGAGGCTTTTAAGACGAACTTTAACATGTAGCCGAATAGTTGGCCTCTAATCACTTCGTATCTATGCTTCTCGAGGGCCTCTACACCCATCTTCAAATACTTCTCCGTCTCCTCTAGGGGAGACATGTATTCTGTGAGCTTGACCTCAGCGTTCTCCCAGCCAGTATTGGTCATGCTCCAGACAGGGATCCAAGATTCTCCCTTGTCCTTGGATAGGAGAATCTCCAAACTATCCTCTTCGCTTCTCCTATAGAATCTCCCTGAAACAGTTAAGTCGCTGATAACGTATGGAGAATCCAGCCTGTAGGTGAGGCTTGAAGCCTCCTTAACGTTATCTACGTGTATGTTAGGTTCCTTTCCATCTTCAGAATACGTTTTAATGTTCCTAATATTTATGAAGCCGCTGTCATGGGTGGCTACGGAGATGCTTGGACTTATATATCCGAAGGAGCGCTTCTTGAGAGATTTAAAATCTATTGTTGAGAGGTCAGGCTCATAAATTATTTCACCATTAGTGTAGTCTAAGGGTTCAGGAAGCCCCACTGAGCCGCATGGTCTCACACGATTGTTCCATCTTAAGATGAGCCTCTCGCCCTCCCTTAACGTTATGTTAAGATTATTATGGCACCAGGGGCGTGGAGGACCGTAATGTATAATAGGCGTATCATTATACTTCTCCTTGTCGTAACAACTGTATTCTACCCCACACCGTTTCCTGAGCCACTTATCCTGAAGCTCCTTGGAGCTCGCAACGGTTTCCCCATCATAAGAGGGGAATATTATTCGCCCGTTAGGATCCATCAAGTGCAAGCCACCATCATAGTAGACATCGCAGAAGTTGTGACCTGTATATCCGCCCCAACGCCACTTGAGACCTGCCTCATTAACTAAAGTATAGAACACTTCGTTTCTGGGGCCGCAGTGGCCGAAACCATAACTTGTAGCGATTTTACCACGTGGGCCTCCCTGAGCACCCGCACTGAAGTTCTCCATAACGAAGTGGTAAAGCGTGAAGGCCTTCTCTCTGTCAGACATACTTGGCTTAATAAGGGATCTTAAGACAGTCATCGGAGTCGTGAAGTCTATGCTACTATCAGTGGTGATTCTAGGGTTAACCACAGGCCCATCTATCTCAAGATACTCCATTATAGGATCAGTGTTTCCGTCAACGTAGATCTCATACTCGTAGTTTAGGATACCTGAGCCATAACATAGGTTTTGGCTAATGACATGCTCATCTACTCTACTACCATCCCTGATGAATATATAAGGATTCATAACAACTGCTGTGGTGATTCTAATTTAAGTTTTTCGTTGTTTTCCGTGCGTTGTCGCGCTTTCTGTATTTAATGGCATTTAAGGGAAAGTTCGAGGCGGTGATGCCCCGTTTGAACCGACTGTTCGAATCCAGAAGGACCGAGGTCACAAGATCATAAGACATCCCGGTTATTTGTGGGAGGAATCTTATTTAGTCTATCAGCCTCTCATAATCGGATCCCTTGTCACCTTCATTCCATCGGGATGTTATACTCTCTTGATGATGATCCGCACCTGGCTGGAAGACAGAACACTCAATAAAGAACTGGACGGATACTCAGAATACGCCAAACGGGCCAGATATAGGCTATTTCCCGGGGTATGGCGATAACGCGCTCGTCGAAAGAAAATGCAGAAAACGTAGTTTATGTCTGGTGCGGGGGGTGGGATTTGAACCCACGAAGGCCTACGCCAGAGGATCTTAAGTCCTCCCCCTTGTCTTGGGGTTTGGCCCCTTTCTCTTACCCCATTTAGACCTGGCTCGGGTACCCCCGCTCATCATCTTCTTGGATTCTTGTTTAACTTAAACTTTACTTTGTTTGTTGGTGGGTGGGTTCTGAAAAACCTTTTATTTGTGGTTTGTTCAGTTCAATAGGAGAGGTGAGGGGAGGGTGTATCCTATAAGTTCGACCGTTCTGGTTTTCAGTAAACTGACCTTTGAGGAGTCTTTGGGGAGGTTGAGGGAGATCGGTGTCGACGGCTTTGAGCTCTATAATCCCTTCTTCTATAAGGGGATATTCCGGGGAACCTTGAGTTTCGATCAGGAAGGGTTGAGAAGGGTTGAGGAGCTCGCCGACTCTTACGGCTTCAAAGTAACGAGCGTGAACGCTGGGAACAACTTCGTCCAGGTGAGTAGAGACCTCTTTGAGGGGCAGGTTAAGGGGGTCAAGATGTGCATCGACGCGGCTTTCAACCTTGGAACACCCGTCGTGAGGGTCTTCGGTGGAGAGCCGATGGAGGGGAAGACCGAGGAGGAATGCGTGAGGGCCATAGTGGAGGGGTTGAGGATGGTGGCTTCCTA
Organism: Candidatus Bathyarchaeota archaeon B26-1; assembly: GCA_001593925.1. Lineage (GTDB taxonomy): Archaea > Thermoproteota > Bathyarchaeia > Bathyarchaeales > B26-1 > B26-1. The sequence goes on along the minus strand of LUCD01000040.1, from coordinate 5,597 downwards.
CGCGGAGGAGAGGGGTGTAACCCTAGCCTTAGAGAACCACGGGAGAATAACCAACAACGTGGACATCCTCCTGAGGATTCTCGACGAAGTGGACTCTGAAGCGCTCAAAGTCAACATGGACACCGGCAACTTCTACTGGTACGGATACTCTTTGAGTGAGGTTGAAGAGATATTTGAGAGGCTGGCCCCCGTGACGGCTCACACGCACATGAAGAACGGGACGGCGGAGAGGAAGTATGAGAGGAGGAAGATAGGCGAGGTAAAGTTAACGCCTCTACCCGAAGGCGACATAAACCTCCTGAAGGTTGTGAGGATGCTCAAGGAGAAGGGGTACAAGGGCGTGATCTCGATAGAGGACGAGTTTGAGGGATGGACAACCCTACCACAAGAGAAGGTTGTGGAGATACTGAAGAGGGACGTCGAGTACTTGAGGTCAGCCTTCTGAAGACAAAAAGCCCTCAAAAACCTTTTATAATGAAACCCTACTCGTTAGTTTTTTGAGGTTTATTCCTTGCGGCTCGCCATTGAGGGAGGGGAACCCGTCCGGAAGGAGCCTTTCCCACCCCGCATCCAGATCGGCCAAGAGGAACTCGAGGCCGTAGTCAACCTTATGGAGAGGTGTATGAGGGAGGGCGGGGCCTTCGACCGCTACGGCGGAACCGAAGTAGACGCCTTCGAGGAGGAGTTCGCGAAGTACTTCGGAGCCAAGTACGCTACGGCCGTGAGTTCAGGGACGGCCTCCATCCACTCGGCTCTCGGCGCCCTGAGGCTCAACGTCGGATGCGAAGTCATCTCATCCCCGATCACGGACCCCGGAGCCGTAGCCCCCATCCTCTTCCAGAACTGTATACCCGTCTTCGCGGATGTAGACCCGGAAACCTTCAACATGGACCCGAAATCTCTGGAGGAACGGATAACCCCCAAGACGAGAGCCGTGATCGTCGCGCATATAGCTGGGCAACCATGCGACATGGACCCCATAATGGAGATAGCGGAGGAGCACAACCTAACGGTTATAGAGGACTGCAGTCAAGCCCACGACGCCCTCTACAAGGGGAGGAAGGCCGGAACGATAGGGCACGTGGGATGCTTCAGCCTCATGAGCGGGAAGCACATAACCTCTGGTGGGCAGGGAGGCATGATAATAACGGACGACGAGGAGCTTTACTGGAACGCGAAGAGGTTTGCTGACAGGGGGAAACCCTTCGGTACAACAGCTAGGGGCAACATCTTCCTAGGCAACAACTACCGCATGACGGAGCTCGAAGCCGCGATAGGGAGGGTCCAGCTCAGGAAGCTGCCCAAGATCGTGGAGGCCCGCCGCAGGTTTGTGGCGAGACTCGAGAAGGAGATGAAGGACCTAGAAACCGTCCGTTTAGGTAAGGTGATCGAGGGAGCCGTCTCCTCCTACTGGTTCGTCTTCCTCAGGGTGTACGAGTCCAAGCTGAAGGTGACTATGGAAGAGTTTGGGAGGGCCGTCAGGGCTGAGGGGATACCGGTAGGAGGGAAATACGACCACTTGGTCTATGAGAAGCCTTGGATAAGGGATAGGCGGACATACGGCGACTCCCAGTGTCCATGGGTCTGCCCCTTCTGGGGTGGAACCATAAAGTATGAGGGCTCGTGCCCGAACGCTCGGAGAGCCATAGACACGCACCTAGTCCTTCCCATACATGAATGCTACACGGATAGGGAAGCGATGGACATAGCTGAAGCCCTGAGGAAGGTTGAGTCCCACTACATCAAGGAGTAGCGTCGGCGCAGTTATAACATTTAATAGTATCGGCTTCGTTACTTGAATGGCTAAAGAGTCGATTCCACCCCGCCGTTGAGGTGTGGCTTAGTAAAAGGCTACTGGCCAGCTTAGGAGAACAGGCGTGTGGCTTCTATGCCCGAGAAGAGAACTTCGCTCGAGAGATACCGTTTGAAGAAGGTACTGGACAGGCTCTCAGCGAAGGAAGGTAGAGGCACGGAGCTCGTCTCGCTGTATGTTCCTCCGGGCCGCCAAGTGAGCGAGGTTGTCTCGATGCTCAAGGAGGAGTGGGGGACAGCCTCGAACATAAAGTCGACCACGACGAGGAAGAACGTTCAAGACGCGATCGTCAGGGTTATGCAACGCCTCAAGCTCTTCAAGAAGGTTCCCGAAACCGGGTTAGCGATCTTCTGCGGAGCGATCCCCCAGAACGGGCCGGGAAGCGAGAAACTCGAAACCTACGTCGTTGTGCCTCCTGAACCGATCAACATATACCTCTACCGTTGCGACTCCAGATTCCACATAGAGTACCTTCAAGACCTCTTGAAGGAGAAGGAGACTTACGGCATACTTGTCCTCGACTCGAGCGAGGCCACCTTCGCCATCCTCAAAGGGAGGAGACTTGAAATAGTTGAGGAGATAACGTCCGGGGTGGCTGGGAAGCACAGGGCTGGAGGCCAGTCCGCTAGACGTTTCGAGAGGCTGAGAGAAGCCAAACTCATCGAGTACTACAAGAGGGTTGCAAGCCACGCCGAGGACGTGTTCCTCCCGATCGAAGACCTTAAAGGCATAATTATCGGAGGGCCGGGCCCCACGAAGTATGACTTCGAGAAGGGGGGATACTTGAACTACATGTTGAGGGAGAAGGTTATCGCGACCGTGGATACGGCTTATACTGGTGAGCAGGGTGTGAAGGAGGTCGTCTCTAAGGCCCCGGAGATCATAAAGCACATTAGATACGTGGAGGAGCGGAGGATAATGCAGAGCTTCCTGTACGAGGTTGGCCATGACACTGGCATGGCAACCTATGGGGAGAACGAGGTTAGGAGGGCTCTGGAGGCTGGGTTTGTGAGGCTCCTCCTCCTCTCGGAGGCTTTGGATAGGGTTCGGGTAACCGTCAAGTGCTCCTCATGCGGCCACAAACATAAAGAGACCGTTAAGGCGTCTAAACTCCAAGATTTCGAGGCGGAGGTCAACGGCAAACCTTGCCCGAAATGTAACTTGCCGACGCTCCATATAGAAGAGAAGAAGGATGTGATCGATGAACTGGCGGAGCTTGCGGAGAAGACGGGGGCGGACGTCGAGATGATCTCAGCTGAGACCGAGGAGGGCCAGATGCTCAAGAACTCCTTCGGAGGCGTAGCCGCCATCCTGAGGTTCAAGATGACGGAGAATTGAGAACGTTTCAACAAGAACCCGGAAAAGATTTATGAATTCTTTGCCTTAAATCCTAAGGGACCTCTCTGGAGGAAGATTCTCGTAATGAGCGGCTCAGAAGACCGTGAACTCGAACTGTTGAGGAGACGTAAACTCTTGGAGATGAGACGTCTCTTAGAGGCTAAGAGGAGGGAGGCTGAGAGGCCTCAGAAGAGACTGAACCCCAGAGAGATTCTGAGCCGCCACTTTGTCGGTAGAGCTTGGGAGGTCATGAGGGCGGCCCGTCTCCAGTACCCTCAAGTCGCCGAGTACATTGAAAGGGAGTTAGCCAAGCTGATAATGGAAGGGAAGATAAGGGGCAAGATAACCGGGGAGGAACTCTACGGGCTCTTCTACAGGCTGGGCTTAAAGGTTAGGCTCCAGACGAGGATAAGGATTATAGAGGATGGGAGGGCCAAGAGCCTCCACGAGAAGATAAGGGAGGGCCTCTAATGGCGAGGCCGCCGCGTCACGAAGACTGGTGAACCATTTGGTTGAGAAGCATGGTTCTTCGGAGCCTTCGGCATCCTTTAGGGATGACGGAATCTCGTTCTTCGTGATCCTATGCGTTATGGGGGCGTTCGCCATCCTCAGCTCAACCATGTCGAAGAACCCTGTGTTGAACCCTTTCGCTGAGAGCCTCAACACTCCAACAGCCCTCATGGGTGTGGTTGCGGCGGCCTCAACGGTTCCGGGAATCATCATAAGTCTACCGGCCGGGGTGCTCTCGGATGTACTCGGCAGGAGGAGAGTCCTCCTCTTCTCAGCTTTGATCTTTGCCTCCGCGCCCCTGCTTTACATCTTCATAGACTCTTGGTGGCAGCTCGTCCTCGTCCGGTTCTACCACGGCTTCGCAACGGCCATATTTGTCCCCGTCGCGAAGGCCGCTATAGCTGAGAGGTTCCCCTCCAAGAAGGGGGAGAAAATCTCGACCTTCACCTCCGCGACGCTTGTGGGGAGGAGCATCGCCCCCTTCCTAGGAGGCTTCATCCTCTCAGTAACCTTCTGGAACTACGACTTGTTGTATACGGCTGTAGGCGTCGCGGGGACGGCTTCCCTCATCGCGGCGTTGTTCCTGCCTAGGGAGGATCATTCCGGAAGAGGTGGACCCGCGCCCTCAAATAGTCTTAGGAGGATGAAGAGTTTGGGATTACCCTCCGGGTGGGGAGAGGTCTTAAAGAACCCTGGAATCCTCTCCGTAAGCGTGGTTGAAGCGTCAACTCTATATGCCTACGGGGCGCTCGAGTTCTTCCTCGTCGGGTACCTCAACAATGTCGTTATGCTTGACCCGTTCCTTATAGGGGTCATCTCCGGGTCCCAGCTGATCTTCATACCGTTAATTAATCCTTTCATGGGGAGGCTCTCGGACAAGGTTGGAAGGAGAAGGCCTATACTCGCCGGTTTAGCTTTGGGAGGCACCGTTCTGAGCCTGATCCCGTATACAAGAAGCTTTCCAGCGTTGTTAACCATCTCAATCATGTACGGGTTGAGCTTCTCTATGGTTACGTCCTCCACGTCAGCCCTCGTTGGAGACCTGTCACGCAGAGAACTCTACGGGACGTCCATGGGCTTCCTCGCAACGATAATGGATGTAGGCCAAGCACTCGGACCGATCATAACCGGGGTGATCCTATAGCCGTAACACCCGGCTACACGGGTTCCTTCCTCTCCTTGGGAGCAATCCTCTTCGGGTCGTGCCTCCTCTTCGGAGCTTCTAGAGGAGTGACAAGGAGACCTAGCGGCTGAAGGCTACCTATTCTCCCTAATTTTGTCAAATTCCCTTCGCAAAACCCTTTTAAAAATAATAGAAGTTGGAATTTAAGGGGGTGGAGAGAAAACTACTATCTGTTTGGGGATGGGGAGACTCCAGTCTTACCTCTTCCTTTCAGTGTCAGTAAAAGAATCGAATACGAATGATTGAGCAAGGCATACTCACCCACACCTTTTGTTTAACAAAGGGAAAATTTCATTGTCTGGACTATGAGACATAAAACACGGCCTTGAGGAGGAGAAACGCTTATTTATCTTCGCGTGGAGATAATTCAAAATTTACGTATTGACGTGAGGAAGGGGGAAGGCTTGCTGAGCTGCCGAAACCGCCAAGTAGATTAACCCCGTCTGAAATCTTCATAGGCTTTAGGCTTGCCTTCCATCTCGAGGATTCTTCCCGTCTAAACTTTTTATGGTGTGACTGTTATAGGGGTGAAGAGTAGTGAGTACCATGTGTTCCAGCGGCAGAACGAAGTTCAAGCCCAAGCTGAAGGAGAAGACTTGGAACCCGGAGGTCGAACGGGTTCTCTTCCAACTTTGGCAGGAGAAAGGAATCTACAGGTTCAAGAAGGAAAGCGGAAAACCCGTCTTCAGTATTGACACTCCCCCACCATACGTGAATACGCCGATCCACATAGGGCAGGCGTACACGTACGTC
>LUCD01000039.1 GCA_001593925.1 Candidatus Bathyarchaeota archaeon B26-1 | reverse complement strand
AGAGGCCTACGCCAGAACATTCTCGCAGTATCTGGCGAACGGGCTACCCCCCGAAGAACTCCCGAAACACTTCCTTTCAGTGAAGGAGAAGATATCCGAGAAGTTCAAACCGGAGAAGTAGAGGAAAACCGACCTCACGTTCAACAAAACCTCCTAACCCCTTCTGCCCAAAAAATGTGGAGAGAAAGCCGCAGGGTTGTTAACGAATTTACCAGCTAAATAAGGTGAGATGTTTAGATCGCTCTAAAATTGATAGAATGTTTGAGAACCTTAAGGTCCGACGAAGCCGCAGCTGGGGCACCTGTAGGTTCTCCCGAACTTGCGGCACTTGGCGCATCTCCATATAGTTATCTCGCCGCAGTTGGGGCAGGGGAACTTCGTGGCATCCGTGCCCGGAGGGATCGGTCTATTGCAGGATGTGCATATAGGCATCTGCAGGCTTGCGCTTTCGCTCACAGTTTCCACCAGCCGGCCTATTAATAAACAGAAGCCTCCTTATATATGCTGTTCTCGCCTCAACCGCGCCAGCATGTCTCTCAGAGCCTCCGGCAGAACTTTGAGAACCTCGCGGCTCCTCAACATTCTCAGGATCGTCCATCCATGCATGTCCATGTCGCCGGAGGCGGAGGCCTCCTCGTCTAGGCCTCCATCAATAACCGCCCTAAAGAGCCTGTCCAAGGTCCTGTCCGAGAGGCTGTTGAGAACCTTCCGGGCTAGGCCTGTAACCCTGAACTCCAACCCAAAGCGTCTCCTCCACATCCTCTCATACCTCTCCAAGAAGCCCTTGTTAGTCTTGCCTTCTCCCGCCGCTTCAGCCGCAACCTCGCCAGCGATCAGAGCGCATTCCCCTCCCAAGATCACGCCTCCACCCGTCAAGGGCTTAACCTGCCCCGCGGCGTCCCCGACGACGATCATGTTATCCGTATACGTCTTCTCTATGGGGCCGCAGGTTACGACAAGCCCTGAACGTGAGGCTAAGACCCGTAAGTGCCCATGAGAGCCGAAACGTCTCCTGATGAACCTCCTTAAGCAGGCTCTTGGACTGGCTCCTTTACAGGCTAAGCCGACCCTAGCCGCGTCCTCGCGGAGCGGGATGACCCACGCGAAGAAGTTGGGTGCAACCCTACTGCCCAGATGTATCTCAACGTAGTCTGGGTTGAGGCTTACGCCGGAGAAGTCGAACTGCAGGGCTGGGAGAACGCATCCCCTCGGAAGGGTTTTAAGGCCGGCTTCTCCGACGATCCGTGAAGCCACACCTTCAGCGTCGACGACGACCCTCGAGGTTAAGGCTTCTCCCCTCCTCGAGAGAACGACGATCCCGCCGTCGACCCGTCTGAGATGTTCCGCATGGAACCCCGTCCTTATGGAGGCGCCTAACCCGGACGCCTGCTCTGCTAAGAAGTTGTCTAAGGCCCTCCGGTCGACGACGCAGGCTACGGATTCCTTCTTTTCAACCGTGAAGGAGAGCCCTGATGGAGAGAAGAACCTTGCGCCTCTAACCTTGTTTTGGACGAACTTCTCGTCTTGGGGTATCCCAAGCCTCCTCAAGCCTTCTATGCTTAGGAGCCCCGCGCAGTGGCATGGCACCCCTATCTCCCTGTGTTCTTCCAGCACGACTACGTTGACGCCTCTCCTTGACGCCTCTCTGGCGGCGATCAGCCCTGTTGGGCCTGCCCCGACAACCGCAACGTCGGCCTCTTCAACCACCATCAAACCGCACGCCTACGAAGCTCCTAAGACTTCTGGCTCCTTCTCGAGATAAAAAGATTTCACAGTAAGCGTGGCGTTTGGAGACGGTTTTCCTAGGCCCGGTTAAGGATGAAAACGCGTTCTGAGCTGTCTTCTCGGTGTCACTTTATGGTTACAACGTTTCCTTTGACCGTGATCATGCCGAAACGTTCCATCATGCGTATCTTCTCGTTTATAAGCCGCTCGTCCTCTTTGCTCTTGCTTAGAGCCTTGAGTATCTCCTCTAGAGTGGCTTTACCGTTCCTCTCCTTGATGAAACGGTGTATCATATAATCTTGTATCGAAGACAAGACGTGGCCTCCACTTCTTTTAGGCATCCGTCATTTTCTACCATATCTTGTATGCTCAGAAGAGCACACATCCTTTAATATGCGTGGAGCGGCTACATTAATGTTTCGTTTTAACCGGGCATCCGTTTCTGCCTAAGTGTAGAAAAGAGAACACGCCGATTACCCTCCGGGAAGTATTTATAAACGTCTTTAGATTTAGTTAGGTTGGTGGTTGTTGATGCCCCGTTGCCCAAGATGTGGGACCCCGTTACCTAAAGATGAGAATCTTAGGTTCTGCCCTAACTGTGGAACCCGCATCAAGTTCAGGCCCGTAGGCATGAACTTGGTTATGAAGGATTTAAGTGCGGGAGTCTTCGGCGCGCTCATCTCAGTTATGATCTTCATCCTTTCACCCCCAGAGGTAAACCTGTACTTTCTGCCGTCCTTCGCCTCCGCCATCTTCGTCATATACATATACAGGGTGCGGGAGATCAAGGACGCCCTGATCGTAGCCTTCACTGTCTACCTCTTCGCAAACGGAATCTTAGGAGGCTTGGTTTTAGGAACATTCGCCATGGCGGGTGAACCCTACAACACGCACTGGATTCCCCAAATACACGATGTCATCTTATACTCCTTCGAGCCCGTCTCAGCCTTCATAGCTGGATATGTGGGGCTGAGGATAAGCCCGGCCAGAGTGGAGGAGAGGGCTCCCGTCGCGGCTGCAGAGAGGGAGGAGAGGCTCGGAGGAGTAGTGTACGCTTCTTAAAGCCGAAAGAAAAGTTTTTCTTCCCGGTCAGTACGTGAACTTCTCTCCTCCAGTGAAGACACGCTCCAGAGACGCATTCAGGTTACTCATACCCTCATTCGTCATGGCTGAGACCTGAATCAGCTCAAAGTTCAAGTCGAGCTGATATATCGCTTGGCTCAAGCCTTGGCTTAGAAGACGCCTAGTCCCCCTCAGCCTCTCGTCGATCGCCGCCTCGAGCTCCGAGACGTCCTCAGCCCATCTGAGGATGCGGTCAACCTCGTCTTTGGGAAGTAGATCGCACTTCGAGAGGACGTGAACCTGCGGCAGGAAGAACCGGGTGTAGATGGCCGCCGACAGGAACATGTTCGAGACGTAGTTTAGGGGGTCTGTCGAGAAGACCGAGTCGAAGAGGTACACGATCGCCTCCGGGCCTTCAGTTAGCTCCTTAGCTATGTAAGGCCCGCTCGCCCTGAAGGCGAAGAGCTCCATCTGCCCAGGCGTGTCCACCAAAACTATGTCCGGGTTGAGTTCGCTCAGCTCCGTCCCCAGCCTGCTGGCCTCGTCGGCTATGAGGTCAGCCGCCAAGATGAGCGCGCCGTTAGGTCCTAGACCATACTTGTCCATGATCTCCTCCACCCGGATGTAGTCGCGGACATCCACATCCGGGGTGTAGGGGAGCCTCGTCGCTCCAGGGTCCAAGTTTAGGGTCGCAACCTTCTGCTCCTCGATCCTCAGCCACTCGGAGAAGGAGGCCGTGAGGAGAGACTTCCCGGAGCCAGCCGTTCCCACGAAGAAGACTATGAACACGGTTCTCTCAGCCCTCCACCCCGACAATCTCCGAAGAGAGGTTCACAGCCGAGAGATATAAAGGGGACGGTTGCTCAGGAACCCGGGTCTCAAATCATCGTTGCCTCATCGTCTAGCCTGCCGGCCTCATAGCAACCACTAAAAATTTTGTATGGGAGGAAGAAAGGTTTTTCTCTCAGACAGTTTCAGCGTGACGGCGCGTTGCCCGTTCAGACCCTACGCGGCCTTATCCTTCCGCCTTCCCGTTGAATCATCTCGGACATCTGCATAACAGCCTTGCTGATCCTCCTACGGGCATCTCCAGGCTTCTCGGAGGTCGTTGAGATGTGGAGTTCTATGTGAGGTGTTCCCTCAGCCGCCTTCGGATGCGACTTTATGTAGACGTATGGGTTGTCGCGCATAGCTTTGTCGATTAGAGGCGCGAGGGTTGATTCGGGGATTCCCCAAACCTCCACGCTTGCCTCGTAGAATGTGAGGTTTCCGGCGGCCTTACGGAGCAGAGGCTCAACCGACTCCTCGAAGATCGCCATCATCTCTTGGGGGACGCCTGGCAACATGACTAGGACGACTCCTTCGCATTCGGTTATGACTCCCGGAGCCGTTCCGACGGGGTTCCTCAGGGGCCTCGAGCCTTCTGGGAGGGTAGCCATCTTAACGCGGTGGGGGGTCATCTCGAAGCGGTCTATACGCCCCTCAGCTGCGTACTGCTTATACTTCTCCTCAACCATCTTGAGGGCCTCCTCGTTCCTCTCTAACCTTCGTCCCAGAGCCTCGGCTACCCCCTCTAAGGTTTTGTCGTCGAAGGTGGGTCCAAGCCCTCCCGTAGTGATTATGAATGCTGGTTTACGTTGGATGGCCTCCCTGACGGCTTGAGCTATCTCTTCCACGTCGTCTCCCACAACTGTTATCCTCTTAACTGCTAACCCGAGGGTTGTAACCTTCTTGGCGAGCCAGTGAGCGTTCGTGTTCAAAGTCTTGCCTATCAAGAGTTCGTTTCCGACGCAGATTATCTCGACGTTGGAGACCAAAAAGAACCCTCCTACGATCTATACTTTTCACCTCTTCTTTGAGAACCACCATTTGAGGTATTCTTTATGGAGCCTCTTCCTCCTCTCCTCCTCGGACTCGACCGAAGGCCTCAATTTCTGCTTCATCTCGATGAGTTCTTGATGAGTTAAGGTGAGCCCGCAGCTCTTACATACGTAACGTTTAGTTACCGTTATGTAATGGAGTTCACCGCCACATTCTGGACAGTAAGGCATGACGAGTCATCCCTCTTCCAATAATATCAGTGGCCGTCAAGAAATACCTTTTGCTTAAGGCTGAGGAGTTACGAGAGGGAAGGTACGGGAACGTAGAACCACACGTAAAGGGATATTGCCAGCATGAGTATGGAGGCGGCTAGGAGATAGTAGTCTCCCCGACCGATCTTTAGGACGTACAGGCTGGTACGTTTAGGGTTTGCTCCCCAAGCCCTAGACTCCATAGCCTCCGCGAGCTCGAGGCTCCTCCGGATCGCGCTAACTATCAGTGGAATCAGGATCGGTATGTATTTCCGCACCCTACTCATGAAGTTCCCCTTCTCTAGCTCGAGGCCCCTAGCCCTCTGGGCGTCTATGATCGTCTGGGCCTCCTCAGCCAAGACAGGGACGAACCTGACGGCGGTCGTGAATGCGAAGCAGACATCGTAGGGGATTCCGCTCTGCTCTAGGGCCAGCCCCAGATGGTCAGGAGACGTCGTCAGGAAGAAGACGGAGAAGGATGCGATGAGAACTAGGAACCGTACGGTCACAGCTAGGGACCTTTCAATCACGGAGAAGACCGAGTCGAAGCTCCCGTAAAAGTAGAGGGATAGAGCGTTCATGACGAAGATCAGAGCCGCGAAGAAGGCTGAACCCTTCATGGACCTCATCCACTCCCTCTGAACGCGAGCCGCTAAGATCATGGGTAACTGGATCAGAAAGAGCAAGAGGAGGGGTATCAGCTGGATGAAGAGAACGGCGACTGTGAAGGTTACGCAGACATAAAGGAACTTCACCCTAGGGTCAAGCCTATGAATTGGAGACGAAACCTTCCTGAACTTGAAGCCGTCGAACATGCTCACGGATTTTCCACCCCTGAGGCGCTCTTGAACCTCTCCATGATCAGCCTGCTAACCTCGTAGACATCTATAGCCTCGCCGTCGAGCCCAACATCCTTTAGCCCCTCCAATATCTGGGAGGCTTCGGGAGGCGTCAGGGAGGCACGTTCCAGCAGGTTCAGGTCGGTTAGGACTTTGTGGGGGTCCCCGTCGGCTAGAATCTTCCCCTCAGCCATCAAGATGACCCTCGGCTTGCACTCCGCCACGAACTCTACGTCATGCGTCACTATTATCACGGTCTTCCCCTGCGCGTTGAGCTGCATGATGAAGTTCATGAGCCTCTCCTTCTGCCTGTAGTCTTGGCCTATCGTAGGCTCGTCAAGGATGAGTACCTCGGGGTCCCACGCCAAGACCGAGGCCAGAGCGACACGCTTCCTCTCACCTCCACTGAGCATGAAGGGCGAGACATCGCGGTACTCCGTCAAGTCGAGTATGTTAAGAGCCCAGTCAACACGTTTCCTCGTAGTCTCCTCGTCGAATCCGAAGTTCTTTAGGGCGAAGGCCACCTCCTTCTCAACGGTCTCGCAGAAGAGCTGGTGGTCAGGGTTCTGGAAGACGAACCCAACCTTTCTGGCGAGCCTCGCAACGCTTACACCTCTCGTTTCAACACCGTCGATCAAGACCCGCCCCCTCGTAGGCTTCAGCAACCCGTTGAAATGCTTGACCAACGTCGTCTTGCCAGCCCCGTTCTGCCCCATTATGGCGACGAACTCGCCTTCACGAACCCTCAGAGAGACCCCCCTCAAGGCTTCAACGCCATTAGGATACGTATAGTACACGTCTTCGACCTCGATCACGGTTTTCGACCCTGCTTTCCCGGCTGGAAGAACCTGCGTACCCGCCTCACGTCTTCCCAAAGGGTTTTTGCTTGGAGCTCTGCGGGTGAGGACCTCCCTCACCATCTTGGAGGCCTCCTCAGAGGTTATGGGGACGCCGCCCAAGTCGAGGCCCATACCCTTGAGAACCTGATAGAGCCGGGTTGCTCTAGGTATACCCACACCTACCAGCCTAGCCTCCTCCGAGCTGAAGACCTCCCTAGGCTTACCATCCAGAATTATCTTACCCTCGTCCATAACTATTATCCGGTCTGCGTAGCGGGCGGCTAGGTCTAAACGGTGCTCGACTAGGATGATCGTTATGCCCAGCCCCCTGTTCAGACCGCCTATGACATCGAATATCTTCTTGGCGCTCAGAGGGTCTAGGAACGATGTGGGCTCGTCTAGGACTATGACATCCGGCTTCATGGCTAAGACGGAGGCGATCGCGACGCGCTGCTGCTGGCCTCCGCTCAGCTCGTAGGGAGCCCTATCCTTGAGGTCCGTTATGCCCGTAACCTCAAGAGCCCAGTCAACCCTCCTCCTTATCTCCTCCCTTGGAAGCCCCAAGTTTTCTAGGGCGAAGGCGACGTCTTTCTCGACGGAGAGGGCGAAGAGCTGGTTCTCCGGGTTCTGGAAGACGAGTCCGACGTGCTGTGCGAACTCGTGGATGGGGTGTTCGGTCACGTCCATGCCGGCCACCGTGATCTTACCCTCCAACGTTCCGTTGTAGAAGTGGGGGATAAGCCCGTTGAAGCATCGGCAGAGGGTCGTCTTGCCACATCCGCTGGGACCCGTCAGGAGGACGAACTCCCCCTTATTGATGGTTATGGATACGTTGCTGAAGGCCGGCTTCTCCCCGATCGGATAGGTATACGTCAGGTTCTCCGTCTTGATGATCTCCAAGACTTACAGCCACACCCCGCGTGCCGTATGCCCGAAACGGGACGATAAATCGCCTTCGCTTCCCCTAGAGCCTTCATCCTTGAAGAATTAAGGAAGTATATAAAAATAATGTGCAGACTATCTAAACTTGTATGAATCTATGAGCAACGTTGGGTTTCAGCCCGGCGTCTTCTCTCCAAACAGCATAGGACCTCGAATATGATCTTCGCGGCTCCTATAGCTGTTACTCCTTCATCGTAGTTTGGGGCGACCTCCACGACGTCGAAGGCGGCAATCCTCCGGTCGCAAATTCCAGATAGGGCCTCGAGGAGGGTGTGCATCGTCAGGCCTTCCGGCTCGGGGTTCTGAACGGCGGGGGCGAAAGCGGGGTCCAGAACATCCATGTCAACAGTCAAGTAGATAGAGTCGCAGCCTTCAAGTAGGCCTCTAACCCTCTCCACAACATCTTCGGGGCCTCTTCTCAGGACCTCCATGGACGTGAAGACGTGGATTCCGGAGTCCTCCGCGTACCTCACCTCTTCTCTGCAGGCAGCTCGGACGCCGACCTCAACGATCTTGGGTTTAACCTCCTCGTCTATCCTACGCATGAAGGTTGTGTGGGACACCCTCCAACCCATGTACTCGTCCCTTAGGTCCAGATGGGCGTCGAAGCTCAGGACAGCTAATCTCCCTCCGGAGCCAAGTGCGGCCCGCAAAGCCTTCACGGCCCCCAAGGTTATGGTGTGCTCCCCTCCTATCATGACTGGGACTTTCCCCGAATCCAGTATCTCCCCCACTACGAACTCCAGACGCTTCAAGGTCTCTTCAGCAGAGCCGGTTACGTCTAAATCTCCGAGGTCATGGATCGACAGGTTCTCAAAGTCTATTCCGGACCGGAAGCTGTAGGTCTCGATGTTGAGGGAGGCCTCCCGAACAGCTTGGGGGGCGAACCTTGCACCTACCCGATACGTGCTCGTAACGTCGAAGGGGACGCCCAAGACTACGTAGTCTGCTTCTCCGTAGGTCCTCTGAACCCCACCGAACTTCAAAGGTGGAGATACAAAGAGCTCCCGGTAGGTAATCTCCCTGAACCTCCTAACCCGCACCTCTAAGGTAATTCTCCCCCCACGTTTATAAATGGATGAGGCCCGTCGCTTCAACCCTTCCAGAGAGGTGTCCCAAGAAGGCCGAATCTGGAGCCGCGGAGGCAAAAAATATAGAGGGGTCTACTCCTTTTGGATAGAGAGAGCTCCAAAATTGGCGCGTTCTGACATGTTAAGGGGAGACATCGGCCTCGATCCCGGCTACCGTGTGCCAAGCCCGCAAAAAATTTAAAGATAAGAGGAACCCATTAGATTATCTTGACCGAAAGGCCGCGGTAGCTCAGACTGGGAGAGCACCCGGCTGAAGACCGGGCTGTCGGGAGTTCAAGTCTCCCCCGCGGCACCACGGATTCACCGCGACACTTTCTCTTTCTGAAGAGTTGAACTCCCTCGATTAAGGCTTTAGCCTCCTCAACTGTTTTAGCCGCTTTGCAGATGAACTCTATGTTCCCGTTTTTGAAGAGGGCTTCCTCAAGCTGCACGTAGATCAAAGTGTTCTTTATGTTCTTGTGGTCTAGAAATAGAAACCTCATTACATACGGGATGTCTTTGGTCTGGCGGTAGAGTATGGTTGCCTCACAGTGGCGGAAAGTGTGGAAGCTGATCCTTCCAGCCGTGCCGTTTCTTCATGAACTTTTTCTGCGAGTGATCTTGAGCAGGCGGCGCCATGACGCCTTCACGTTTGGGAAACCGGCCTTTGCCACGTAGTTTAGGTCACTCCTTCCTCCTCTGCAAGTACCCTTATCGCTTCCTCCCTGCTTAGGCCTCCCATCATGTACTCCTCTATCTTGTGTTCGAGGGCGTATCTGCTCCGGCCGTAGATTCTGCTGTACTTGTCTATTAGCCGCTCGTACTCCTCTTCATGGCTCCCTACCCTAACAGCTTTAGCCATCTCCTTCTTTATTTCCCTCTTCAGCTCGGAGAAAGCATCATATATGGTTGGGGGGATGTGTAAGCCGGGCCTCAACGGGATACCTTTCTCGATGGCTAACTGTATCACGGCTTCCCTCCTTGTGAGGCCTGACCGCATATACTTCTTGATGGTATTGTCGATGTCCTCTCTATACATGTACCTCCCCGTGTATGGGTCTGTGACGAGGTCTTTCCTCTTAAGGGTAGAGTAGAGCCTCTCAACCTCCTCCTCGCTCATCTTAGCCTTAATCACCTCAACTCTTCTCCTCAGCTCCAACATCTTCTTCATGAGCATATTGAACGTCGGCAGACCCTCATACGCACTTTTAGAGGAGGATAATGCGATGGCGGCGAAGAAGGAGTATGCTATTATAAAAATTAAGGGGACTATAGCTTTAATCAGTAGGAAAAACCAAGCTAAAATTAAGGAGGGAAGTAATATTAAAAATGGAGCTGCTGCCTCGCCGCTCTTCTTCTTCCTCAGGCAGTCTGGGCATAGGTATCTGATCGCAGTCCCTTCGCTGGATTCTGAAATCACCATGACGGTGAGGCAGTCAAGCCCTTACCGCAGTCGTTACATATCCCGACCGAGACCCTGTCTGGATGGTTTGGGCACCGCTGAACCTCCCTCAGCCTAGGTGGAACCAAGATCATGGCTCCACAATATTCGCACCTAACTTGGACTGTGCCGGATGGGATCAACTTCCTATAAGGGGCACCGCAGAAAGGGCATAAGAACGCCCCTTCAATCGAGATTCTTTCCTCAGGACCTTCCACTCTTTGAGGCTGAGACATCTCCTAAAACAATATTGAATAAAAGTGCCTATAAGAATTACTCCACACCCGACGGGAGTGACAACGAAGACATTTATCCATAACACGCTCATAAACCCATAAAACCCAGACACAAGAAAAAAGGAAACAGCCACAAAACCCAATTAGTCCACAAAGCAAAAATTTTATAAAATAAATTTTTAATACTATGAACAGGGAGATATTTATGGTGGGGTTCTTTAAAAAGATTAAGATGAGAGTAACGAAACCTAAAGCTAAGGTCTTCATAGCTTTAGACAGGAATGTTGTCGGTTTGGGGGAGGAATTAACTGGAACTCTTCACGTAACCTCGGAAGAAGAGTTTGATGCGGATGAGGTCAGGGTTGAGGTTAAGTGCTGGTCAAGAACTAAGAATCTAGTTCACACTAAGGAAGGATGGGAAGAGAAGGAAACCACTCAGATCTTATGGTCAACTAAGGAAAGGGTATGCGGAAGACTTCACCTTACTCCAAGATATAAGGAGGAATTTCCCTTTAAAGTTAAGATTCCGCACTATGCCCCGCCAACCTCACTCGAGCCAGATCGAAGGATAAGATGGGAAGCAAAGGGAGTCATAGCCGTAAAGAAGAGGCCTGATGTCACCACAAAAAGTATTGGAGTTGAGGTTGTTAGGTGGACTACGCCAACCGTTACCGCCCCACCACTCACAACAAAGGAAGCTCAGACCCCTTCAATTCAGGCCGTTAAACCCATCCCAACGAACTGTACAAGATGTGGAGCTCCACTAGACGTGACCAGGGAGGATGTAATCATAACGTGTCGATACTGCGGAAATACAATTGTGGTCGCAACCCGTGAGGAGATCAAGAAACATAGTATGATTGAGAATAAGCTTCATCCACAGGAGGCTGTTGACATAGCCAAAGAATACATGGACAAGGGGGTTCTACGTCGAGGAGTAGCTGAAAAAGCTCAGATCACGGGTGTAAGGTTGAGGTATATACCCTTCTGGATCTTCCCAGCTTACGCTGAGACATACTATACTGGCAGGAGGGGTCTAGGCGTCTCTGAGCTCCGTGAGATAAAGCACGCTGTCACTGATGAGAGAAAGAAAGGTTGGGTTAAGCTCGGGAAAGTCCTGAAGGCCGCGGCCGAGTTAGCGATTGAGGGTTATGTGGCCTATGAGCGGGGGCCAACGTTCAGGAGAATCTCGAGAACCATCTCTCGCCAATATGACTGGACTGTCTTGGCCAGAAGAGCCGTGCTGAGCGATGTTAAATATTACGAGGTTCCTCTAGAAAGGAAGATTCCCTTTGATCCTGGAAGGATTCCAAGTGATGCAGAGTTCTTCAATACGGAATTGAACGAAGAAGAAGCTAAGGATAAGGTGAAGGCTGAAGTCGAAATCAAGCAGAGGGAGCTTGTCTCAGAAGAAGTTGACACTATAGAGACCTGCCACACCAGAGTTAGAGTCGGCGAGGGCGAGCTCCTCCATGCTCCCGTATGGTTTGTCCATTACAAGTTAGGTGAGAGGGACTACGCAGTGGCTGTAGATGGATCTACAGGTAAAGTTTTAGGTGGGGGAAGACCCCTTATAAAACTGATTTGAGGTGTCAAGAGATGGGTAGACGGAAGCGTGATATTGTAGAGGAGATGAGGGATAGGCAAGGGGTTCTCTCTGAAATAAAGAACTTCTTCACATTGGGTTATGGCACAAAAGAGGATTTGAGGGAACTCGACAAGATGCTTCGAGACCTCTACTATATGGATCTTAAACGTCTACGCCACTTATGGGAGGATATATACCTGGCGGTCTTGGAGGCCGGTGTGAAGGCTCCAACCCGAGACTTAAAGAAGGTGATCCAGGTTATGGATAGGGTTATGGAGAAGATCCACCATGCAGATTATGGATATGCCGGCCTCTTCGATAGGAAGGGCTCTATAAGAGAGGAGGAGCTGGCTGGGATCTTAAACTATGACAGGGAGCTGGGATCCCGGATTGACAGCCTTAAGGATGAGGTCGAGAAGGTTCAGAGCTATGTCGAGTCTGAGAAC
The DNA here is from genome assembly GCA_001593925.1 of Candidatus Bathyarchaeota archaeon B26-1. Classification (GTDB taxonomy): domain Archaea; phylum Thermoproteota; class Bathyarchaeia; order Bathyarchaeales; family B26-1; genus B26-1. The sequence continues at coordinate 3,212 of LUCD01000039.1, read as the reverse complement.
TGGGGTGAGCTTCCAGCAAATGTGAGGAGGGTGAAAGATTTATTACTCTCCCTCGAGGATAGATGGATTGAGAGGGAAAGACGCTTTAGACCCTTAAGGTTATGAGGAGAAGATGATATATGCCCATTGTCGAGAGGGTCTCATGGGACTTTGCGGGTCCAGAGGATATCGCATACAGGTTCCCAAATCTCACATTGAAGTATGGAAGTCAGGTAATAGTAAAGGAGAATCAGTGGGCAGTCTTCTTCAGGGATGGGAAGGCCTACGACGTTCTAGGTCCGGGTAGACATACGATAACGAGCGCAAATATACCACTTCTAACAGCTGCCTTAAGAGCTCTCAGAATAATCGGCGACATCTTCAGCTGTGAAGTTATCTTCGTCAGCAACAGCCAGTTCAGGGCGAACTTCGGCGGGCAGGCCTATTCAGCCCCAAGCGGACCAATAGGATACCAGGCTGAACTCGGATTCTACGGATACGTAATCTACAAGGTTGAGGATCCAAAGCTCTTTGTGGTTGAGTTCTTCGGGAACAGAGAAGCCAGCACGTCAAGGGACGTCGAGAACTACATCAGAGGCTTCATAAACGAACGTATAATAGATGAGTTTGGCCACTATGACATCTTCAACATAGTGAAGAACCTAGACGAGACCACGGATAAAGTCGCACTGGTCATAAGAGACGAGGTTGCAAGGGTAGGCCTAAAAGTAATCGATTGCGTCTTTGAAGGTGTTAAGATACCTGAAGAAGCTAGAAGGTTCGCCACGGGGATCGGGCAGCAAGCTATGGTGATGCAATATATGAAGGAGACAGCTGCCGAGCTTCCACCAGGAGCTGGAGGAGCTGCCGGAGCAGGGGTTGGAGCTGGCATAGGCTTCGCTATAGGAAGCCAGATGGCCCAAATGATGAAACCAGCCCCGAAACCTCAAAGGATTATAATCTGCCCTAAGTGTGGAGCCCAGAATCCTGCTGAAATGAAGTTCTGCGGGAACTGTGGAGCCCCCTTGAGGCCCACCGAGAAGACATGCCCGAAGTGCGGCGCCAAGAACCCGCCTGGAATGAAGTTCTGTGGAAACTGTGGAGCCAAGTTAACCTAGTAGAGAACAAGTGAACATATCAGTGTTTAGGCTGATCCAAGAGAGCTTCACACCTACAATAGTTTAATGTAGGGCTCTACATTCAGCATCTAAGAATGTCTGTTGATTGGAGCTCTCAACGTGTTCCTCTCTAATTTATTGGTCGAACGACTTGGCTTGAGAGTTTTTACGGCCTCTTATGGCGGAGGGCTGAAGCCACCAAAAGGCCCCCGATCACGAATAGGAGGATTGCTGGAAGATACTCATATAACAGTTGGCGGCTTAAGAGAAGCCATAAAACCCCTAGGGTTCCTATGAGGGTTCCCCAGGCGAAGGTTGCGAAGGACCTCCTTAATCCAGCTACGGCTAAAATCCATAGGCCGAATAGGATCAGGGTTAAGGATGGAACCTCCTGGGGAAAGATGACCCCAGCGCCTGAGAGGGTCATCGAGACCGCTACGGCCAGTATAAGGATCCCGAGGGATAGAAGCCCCATAGACCTTCTAGCCTTGGTCATATAGATTTCTCCTTAATCAGTCCTTTAGATTGGAGTGAGGCCTTTAACTCTGAGATTCTATCCCTGACGGCTCTTGAGATCTCAGCTCCGAGTTCGCCGTCGCTTAGGGAGGCCTCGTCTATACGGTTTAGGGCCTCAGCCAGCTCCTCATCTCCTAAGCCTCTTATCCATACCTGAAAGTCCCCACGTCTCGGATGGAATCTTATTGAGTCCGCCTGGACGGTCTCCAAGGTTTCAGCGAACTCCTCTAGGCTCCGCGCGTATCTCCCGGTGTATCGGCCATAGTCTGCATAGAAGTAGAAGGCCTTCTCTGGTGGAAGCTCCCTCAAGATCTTCTCGGCTACTTCCCTCTCTATCGTGATAAATACCTCTTCACGGACGGTTAAGGCTGTTTCCTTCAAGCCTTCTGGCGTATGCAAGTTCACCGATGCATACTCGACCTTCGCCAGCTGGGCCTCCATAGCTTGATCACCTCTTCAAGATCCTCCACTCCACGCGCAACTATACGGGTGATCCTCCCCATCGCACCGCCCAACCTAGCGATCTCATCTTCAACTATCTTACGTTAGAAGGTCCGCGGAGTGGTGGGACACTACACCTGAGCCTAAGAGCCTCTTCAGAACATCGTCACAGCCCTTTAAGAGCTTCAACCTGCCGTACAGGAACCCGATGTAAATCTTAGAGATTGAGAGGCTCAACCCACCACTACCAAGGATAATAGGAGTCTCAACCGACTAAAATATCTTTTTGCACAAGATTGGGTGCACTAATTCCCTTTTTACATATCCTTCATGAACCATGAGTCAGAGCCGAGATGGCTAGAAAAACGGTTGATGCTCCTCCTTCTCTCCTTTTATATCGGCTTTGAGCCTCATGAGAGCCTCGTTATAGGTTGCGAGGGAGCTTAAGGCCTTAGCGGCTCTCTCAGGGGTTGGGTAGACTGGTATCCCCCTACTCTCGATCTCTCTGGTCAGTTTGAGTGTGAAGGCTCCGCCCATGCAACATGCGACGATCGGCTTCCCACTAACCTTGTTCGCCCTCCCTATAATGTCGGCTACGCGGAACGTCAGGTTCGGAACTTGGGGTAAGATGCATACAAGCGCCAAGTCGAAACCGTCATACTTTAGGAAGGCCTCGTTGAGCGCTGTCCAGTAATCCTCGTCCTTAACGTCCCCTGTCAGGTCTATAGGGTTCCTACGGCTGAAGTGAGGCGGGAAGGGAAGCCTCCTCTTGACATCCTCATCCAACTCCGGAACCGTGAGGCCGCTCCTCTCACAGGCATCAACCGCCATAATCCCCGCTCCACCGCCGTTGGTAACTATCAAGACCCTCCTCCCAGAGGCTAAGGGCTGCATCATGAAAGCCTTAACCACGTCGAAGGCCTCCTCGAAGTCCCCAACCCTTATCACACCCGTCTGCTTGAAGGCCGCTTCATAGACCTCATCCGACCCGGCCATAGACCCGGTATGCGACATGATGGCTGAGGCACCGGTAGCTGATCGTCCAGCCTTAATCGCTACCACAGGCTTCCTCAAGACGGCTCTCTTGGCCGCCTCCATGAACCTCCTACCATCCTTGACGCCCTCAATGTATAGGAGTATGACGTCCGTGTCATCGTC
>LUCD01000038.1 GCA_001593925.1 Candidatus Bathyarchaeota archaeon B26-1 | reverse complement strand
CGGTAAAGGGCTGGACTGGCAGGTTCGGCGTAGAGAGACAGGCTTCGCATGGAACCTACCGAAACCTATTGAACAATAAAGAGTACGACGTTGAGGTTCGGGAATTGAGCCGGAGAGGTGACGGAGACGACGCATAAAAAGCCCTTGAGGAGGCACCTTAGAACTTAAAACTAGGATTGTCGATGGCTTCGAGAGGTTTCAGAAGATTATGGGGGAATTCCGAGCAACGAGCTCTATCACCTGTCGGAGGACCCTTCGCAAGAGAGGAACATCTTCAACGAGAAGGGGGATGTAGCTGAGAAGCTCCACGCCAAACTTCTCGAGTTCTCGGAGTCTTCAGGAACGAGAAACGAGGTTCTAAAATACTGGAGAAAACTCTCCTAGAGTTTCATGGCGAAATATGATCTGACCTCGACTAGAAAGTGTGCCTAATCTCACCCCCTGCGAGATGATGTCGATCAGTCTTTCTCGATGCGGGAGGCAAGCTCCCATCCTGTGCAGAAGCCGAGTTGGGCATCGACGTACACCCTGAAATTGTCTGAGATAAATGCTGTCCAGTGATAGCGCACGTACGGGGTGGCCTCATAGTCCAGGTACACGATTACGGTCATATAGTTTCCCTTGAGGGTATAGCCCTCCACCTTTGCGTTTTCGAAACGCCACCTGAAGTAGTTTCTCATCAGAGGGTCGGACTTGAACCTCTCACGCATATACTCCCTGGCCGCGCGTACGGCCTCATCGTCGCTGATAACCCTCCTCACCCGGCCTGGAATCCACTCTGGAATGGAGGTTGGGATGAACCTCTTAGACGCGGTAACGACTTTCTCGGGGTCCAGCTCTGTGGACGCCGTGACTGTTAGGAAGTAGGGCTTTCCTAGCGTAGGCTGGCCCGGAGGCTTGAGCCTGAGGATTCTGCATTCCGGCATATAGTAACTTCTGGGCGGAATCTCCGTCCCAGGCGGTATCTCCACCTCGAGGTTGTTCAAGGTGACCGATCTTAAGTGGAGGGTCGAGTAGCCGATGTTCCTTACAACCACCGCTAAGCGGACGGCCCCGCTCTCATCCCTATATAGGAAGGCCGTCTCGATATCCAACCCCTCTATCGTGAAGGTGGGGAGGCGGACAGGATCACAATATACGTGGATTCCCAGAAAGGAATAGGCGTTTACTTCGTAGTATGCGAAGAGTAGAAAGGCGGCGAAAGCCACTATAAACACGTTAAGCATCAAGTCCTCATGCTTGCTGGCCAGACGCCGTCTCCTCGAGAGTATAAGGAGCAGAAAGGCGACGAAGGCCGCTCCAGACGTACTAAATGTCAAGCCTCTGTATAAGTATATATAAGCCGGAGCCATCCTAAAAGTAAAGCTCTCATAGAAGTAAGCCGGAAACATCCTCGAAGGGAGTCGAAAGGCGAGGAAGGCCGCTACGGATATACTGAGCGCCAAAAACTCATACTTGCTGACCGGAAACCGTCTCCTCAAGCTGGCATTCACCTTAACATTAAAACGTTTCTCTCCCAAAAGATCATGCTCTGTGAATTTATTTAAACGTTTTCCGTAGCTTGACAGCGCCATGGCATCTATAGCAAAGTATAAATCTACCGTCTTCCCTTAAATCTGAGCGTGGCGTGGTGATGCCTAGCCAATTTCACGTCCCCGCAGAATTTCCATTAAGAAGACCGTGATCTATCGGCTAGTCGTCGACCCTGTAGCTGTAGGTGTAACCTATCTTCTGACGGGGGAACTCTCGGGTTCGATTTTGGCGGTAGCCATCATAGAAGCATTCTCAACGCTCTTCTATTATCTCCTAGACAGGCTTATGTGAAAGCCCTCAGATTAGGGGAGACGGCGGCCTAAAACTGCGAGACGGGTTCCGTTAGGGGATAGTGGGCTAACGAAGGGTTTCCATTAGTTCCGATAACCTTTCTTTGCTCAGGGTTCTCATCAGAGACCGTGCTAAGAGGCGGGCTACCCTCAAAGGTTCGGGAACGGCTCCGTGGAGCGTAAACTTGTTGAGGACACCTTCAGCATCCTCACGGCTCACGCCTAGAAAGCGTACGTAAACTGTGTGGCCCGTCTTCAACCTGAACTCCGTTCTGCCCCCGTTCTTACGGTATACGGAAACCCTGTACTCCCAGTCTTCTGGGAAGAGCTCCTTAAAGTACCTTTCCAGTCCGGGAGACTCCTCGTAGGTGACGCAGATAAGCGGAATCTCCGTCTCCTCATGGAGTTTTTGGAGGTCGACCACGTTGTACCAGCTTATGACACAGCCGTTCAGTAGGAGTAGATTCACGTCCTCCCTGTTGAGGTTCTTGTACATCTCGGTTATGCGGTCGGTTGAGTCCATCCCCCCGACCTCGGCGAACCCGAAGGTAAACCCGTCGATGACCATGTCAGACCTCATGACGACCCCGGCTAGGACGGACTTTCCGCCTACCCCCTTCCTGAAGCTCTCAGAGACTCCCAAAGCTCTTATCGCCTTTTTATGGACGTGAAGCGCCAAAATCCCGCCCCTCAATCAGGGTCAACCTACTTCACAATTAACTTGGCAGGTCTCCTAAAAAACATTGGGGCTTCCCCTTTAGAGCCGAAGGCAGTCACAAAAATCTTTAAATCGAGCCGGCAATTCTACTTCATCACGAAGGAGATGCTCGTCAAGGTTCAGTATTTGGGGGTTCTGAGGAGCAAGCTCGGCGTCAGGGAAGGCGAGTACGTCCTCGAGGATGGGGCTTCCCTATCGGACCTGCTCGAGAAGATCGTTGAGGTTCACGGAGGGTCGGTTAGGAAACTCTTCGAGGCTGACAGGAGCGGTGTGGACCCATCCTTCGTCATCACCGTTAACGGGGTCGCCGTGGACAGGACGCGTGGAAGGGACGTCCAGCTGAAAGATGGGGACATCGTTGCAATAATGAGTTTGATAAGCGGAGGCTAACTCGACCCGGCTCTCTTTTAAGAGAGGAGGGTCGGAGCTACTTCGTCTTCATTATCATTTGAGCTCCGCAGACCGGGCATCTCCTCGGCTCTATCTTCGACTCGTGGCTCCACTTATGCTTACACTTGAGGCAGACCCACTTAGCCAAAACCTTCCACCCCGCCAATTAAAAGGCTCAACCCAATTATATCTTTTACCTAAAACGCTCGGGACGGGGCCTCCGTGGATGGTAAGCATAACCTTAAAAGAGCTCCTGTAACGTTAACTAGGAGAGGGCTCCCCGGATGGGTGTTGGAGCCGTCGCGCCGCGGCGGAGGAACGACCTAATCTCCGCGTCCACGATACTCTTGGCTGTGGGAGCACTCTCGGTTATCACCTTCACCGTGGGAGACGGGGAGCTCTTCCTCGCGGTAAACAGGGGGATTGCCAACCCGGCTCTCGACATCTTCTGCGCCTACATAGTCCCAGCCGCGTTCGCGGTTTACTCCGCAGCTTCCGTAGCCGCCTTACTGCTTCTGGACGGGAGGAACCGCCGAAGAGCCGTTATGGTAGGTGTCGCCGTAGCCTTGATCTCGGGGTTCGCGTCATACGGTCTGGGCAGGGCGTTGAAGGTTCTCTTCGGGAGGCCTAGGCCCTTCGAGGTTCTCCCGGCACGTACAGTTGGGCCTTGGCACGCGAGCGTCTACTCCTTCCCTTCAACAACGACCATGCTGGCCTTCGGGTTCGCCCTCCCAATCCTCTTCGAGAGGCCTAGGCTGGGGCTTCCGCTCGTCGTCTTAGCCGCCCTCATAGGCTTCTCCGTCGTGTACACGGGGTTCCACTACCCAAGCGACGTTTTAGCCGGGGCTACGATCTCAACCCTCCTAGCAGTCCCCACGTATAGGCTGAAGAAACCGTTGATGAACCTCTTGGCAGTAGTTAAACTTTAATTACGGCTGGGCTCCAAAACGTTATTTAGGTTTTCACAGCCTATCACTGTCTGTAGGAGGCTTCTTCCTTGAGGAGACGGATAGACTCGTTGAGGGAAACCTTACATAAAGAGGGGCTTGAAGGCTACTTGGTCTCGAATGGAGCGAACATGCTCTACCTGACGGGCTTCGAAGGGGGCTCTAGGCTCTTGATCTCGGCGGATGGGGATTGCATTCTCTACGTCCACAGAGTCAACTACGACGCCGCTGAAGACGCCGTGAAGGACTGCGAAGTCAGACGGGTAGATTACGGAGACGACCTAGAGAGAGTCCTCGCACGCCGGATTGAGAGCTTAGGCCTAAAGAGCCTCGGATTCGACGTTATGGACGCCCAGACCTACATGAAGATGGAGAAACTCTTGAGGGAGACCGAGCTCAAGCCGAGGAGGGACGTCATGTGGGCCCTACGGAAAGTTAAGGGCGAGGACGAACTCGAACTCTTGAGGGAGGCGGCTGAGATCACGAGCATGGGTATGGAGAAGGCCCTAGAGATCGTAGAGGACGGCATGGTTGAACGTGAGCTCGCGGCCGAGATCGATTATGAGATGAGGAAGCTCGGCTCTGAGGGAACGGCTTTCGAGACGATCGTGGCTTCGGGGCCCAACTCGGCGTATCCGCACGGAGGACGCGGCGACCGAAGGCTGGAGAGGGGAGACCTCATAATAATAGACATTGGGGCCAGATACGGAGGCTACTGCTCGGACATGACCAGAACCGTAACCCTAGGAGAAGCCTCGCCGAGGAAGATCGAGATTTACGAGGCCGTCAAGGAAGCCCGAGAGAAAGCCTTAAGGATCATGCGTGGAGGCGTGAAGGCCCGAGAGGTCGACGCCGAGGCCAGAAGGACGATAGCGGAGAAAGGGTACGGGGAGAGGTTTCTCCACGGCCTAGGCCACGGCGTAGGATTGGAAGTGCATGAGCCTCCAATGCTGAATCCCAAGAGCGAAGATATCCTGACGCCCGGGAACGTCGTAACGGTTGAGCCTGGAATCTACATAAGAGGCTTCGGCGGGGTAAGGATAGAGGACACTGTTCTGGTTCTGGAGAAGGGGGTTGAGGTCTTGACGAGGGCGCCCTACCGGCTGGTTGTCAGGTAGCCCGACCTTGCTTCTGCTGTTTACCCTTCTAGAACCCTCTTTACGAGTTTTAGGGCCGCTGTTTTTGCGGCGAGTTCGGCTGTCCGCTCGTCTCCGGCGCTCCCTATGATTATCACGTCGTCCTCTTCTGGTTTGAGGTTGGACTTGAGGATTCCGTAGATTTCCTCGACGTTCTGGAGGGCCTCCTCGTCGACTCCCGGCAGGACCAGCCTGCCATCTTTGAAGATGAGGGTTGTCGCTCCTTCGGCTCCCACCTTTATCGCCGCGTCCCTCTGCTCCATTCCATACCTCACCTTTTCGGAGGCCCCCTTAACCAAGACCGCTACGTTGGCCGCTCCAACTGTTAGGGGGCTCTCCGGAACCTTAAGTCCGCCGCTGACCCTAGACCTTATCCCTCTTAGAACTCTCCTACCGTACTCTGAGAGGGTTATTCCGATCCGGGAGACTTCTATAAGGTTCTCGGCTTTCAGATGTCTTATCAAGGTTCTCGTGACTCCCTCACCTAGGCCGAGGATCGTCGAGAGCCTAGCTCGGCCCACAGGCCTGAGGCTGAGGGCTTCTAGGGCCATGAGGATGTGGGCTTCTAGGAACGATGGGAGGGGGCCGGGCGCAACCCTGCCGGCAACCCTCTCTAAAACCTTTAAGGCTTCCATCCACGTCTCCTTCCATAAAGAGTTCTCGCCGCCTCCTCAGATTATTATACGTTGAAGTTTTTATATCTCTTTTAGGGCTTCATGAGCGTTTATGGGATCGTCAGGAGGGCTATGAGTAGCGAGACGGTTGTGACGGCGTCGGCTATCGAGCTCTCTATCGGTATGACGAAGTTATCTGGGTCCCAAGCCTTCTTGAAGGTTAGGACCGCCACAAAGTAGACTAACACGACCATGAAGGAGACAGCGATCAGGTTTGTGGCCAGAACCTCCCCTAGGAAACTGGAGGGGTTTATCTGCACCTCCGCCCCGTACGCCGCGAAGGCGGAGGCGAAGTATATCGTGAACATAACGATGGATGCGGTCCACGAGATGGAAACCTCGGTTAGGTGGTTCCTCATCGATGAGAGAGATGGCCGAATAGTTCCCATGAAGAGCTTCGTCGTCGCCGTTGAACCTACTATTGAGCCGACGTCCCCGATTGTGTCGATAAGCGCCGGATAGACCATGTAAATCTCGGGTCGGTCCCCTACGGACTCTCTGATCTCCCTCAGTAGGAGCCCCGTGACGTTCACTATGAAGGTTACGATGATGAGGGTTAAGAGGAACTCCCTGACGGTCTTGACGAACTCGTCCGCGTTCCGGTTGTTGAGGGCTAGGTAGAGCGCCGTTACGAGGAAGATCACGTCTATCAGCCCCACCACGTATCCGCCAAAGCCTCCAGAAAAGAACCCCTTTAAGAGGGAGACGTAGCAGAGGGTCACGACGATGTCGGCGGCCGTCGAGGTTACCGGGTACGTCACCACGTCAGGGTTGAACCCATGCTTGAAGGCGAGGAAGGAGACTCCAACGGTGACTGGAGAGAGGAAGACGAGGGAGAGGCCCATCGTCCCAACGGTGACCACGAGCATCTCCAAAAAATCCTTGAGGGTGGCGTTCCACAAGAACGCTCCTAAAAGCACAGTTACGGAACTCATTAGGATGCTACCCAGAAGGGCTAGGACGACGACGGAGGAGAAGAGCTGGTAGAAGCTCCTCGTATTCTTGGTGTATGAGGTGTTGATTGTGCCTAGGTGGAGGGCAGTGCTCAGCCTCCCGCTGAAGAGTCCGCCTATCGCCCCTCTAATGCTGAGGATGCATGGGAAGAGAACTACGGCCCAAGGCGAGACGGAGAGAACTTCGAGGTTCAGGGTTAAGACCGTTCCGGCTAGGAGGCCTCCCAGATTGAAGGAGAGGGAGAGCATCGACTGGGCGAACTCTCGGAGAACCTTGAACACCCTCTCCGGGGAGGCCTCCATTATTCTCGCCCCCAGCCATACGCTCCTGAAGCCACCTCCTCAACATGCGTAGCCCTAACTCTGAAGCGTCCGGGACTCCGCGTCACAGCGGCCTCAACTATAAGGACGCTTTTCTCCTAGAATAACCACAACTCACTTAAAGCCGTTTTTGTTAAGATGCAGTCCACAAACCATTTAGTTTATTATCTCTAGGATTTAATAATCCTTGTGAAGGGGGAAGTTCTAGATGGAGGACCTACTTGAGTTCGTTGTCGACTTTGCACTCAGGATGGGTGCCGATTACGCGGAGGCTAGGTTCCAATCGGACATAACCGAGACCGTGACCTTAAAGAACGGTGTTCCCGACGCCTCCACACTGAGTGAGACGGAGGGGTTGAGCGTCAGGGTCATCTTCAAGGGGGCGTTAGGCTTCGCCTCGACGAACAGGCTGAACAGGAGGGCCTCCAAAGAAGCCGCTAAGAGAGCGCTTGAAGGAGCTAAGGCGGCCTCTAAGGCTGTTAGGTTGGGGGTTGAGATGGGCGGAGGAGAGCTGGGTAGGGGCAGAGTCGAGGTTAGGCCCCGCGTAAGTTTTGAGCATGTAGATATGGATGCTAGGCTCGAACTCTTGAAGGAGGCTGATGGGAGAGCCTTAGAAGCCGTTAAGGACGTGGGAGCCCACCTTCCAGCCCGAATCTTCACATTGGACACTTGGACAACCGAGAAGACCATAATAACGAGTGACGGCGTAAACGTCTCCAGCTCAACCCCAAGGGTGGCGCTTTCAGTCTTCATGACCGCCTACCATCCTCAGAGAGGGACCGCCCAGAGGTTCTTTGATCTAGGGGAGGCGGCTGGATGGGAGGCCGTTGAGAGATGGAACCTTACTAGGCTGTTCCGTGAGGAGGCGTATTCTCTCGGCAAAGTCTTGATGGAGGCTGAGAAGCCTCCGAAGGGCGTAGTAGACTTGGTTCTCGGCCCCGAGGTGATCGGCCTCGTCAGCCACGAGTCTTCGGGCCATCCCAGCGAGGCGGATAGGATACTTGGGAGGGAGGCGGCTCAGGCTGGTGAGACCTACCTCAAGAAGGATTCTCTCGGCATGAAGGTTGGCTCTCAACTTGTGAACGTCGTCGACGACCCAACCATCGAAAGGTCCTTCGGCTTCTATCTATACGACGACGAGGGAGTGAAGGCTAGGAGACGCGTCCTGATAAAGGAGGGGGTTATAAACGAGTTTCTCCATAACCGTGAGACCGCAAGCGTCTTCGGGGTTGAGAGCAACGGAGCGTCTAGAGCCAGCGCGTATAACAGGGAACCGATAGTTAGGATGGCGAACACCTTCCTCGAACCCGGAGACTACACCTTCGAGGAGCTCGTCGAGGACGTGAAGGAGGGCGTCTACATCAAGAACTTTATGGAGTGGAACATAGACGACCGGCGTCTAAACCAGCGTTACGTCGGGCTTGAAGCCTACAGGATCGAGGGCGGCGAAGTTAAGGGCCTCGTGAGGAACCCCGTCCTCGAGGTGACCACGACCGGCCTCTGGTCAGCCGTCGACGCGGTTGGGAGGGACCTCCAGTTCCAAGCGGCATACTGCGGGAAGAGCGACCCCATGCAGGGCATACCCGTCTGGACAGGGGGGCCGCACACAAGGTTGAGGGGAATAAGGCTTGGAGGGAGAACCTGAATGAAGAGGACGGAGCTTCCATCCCGGATAGTCGACCTCGCCTTAAACCTAGGCGCGACGGACGTAGCCGTGAAACTCATAGAGAGAAAGCGGACCATGATCAGATTCTCGAACAACGAAGTAACAGCCTTCAAGAGCTACCGCGAGGCCCTCATAGACATCTTCCTCATGGTTGGGAAGCACAGAGCCGGGTCGACGATCAGCCTCTCACCCCTCAAGAAAGTTGAATCAGCCGTTGAGAGGCTCATAAAGGTGGCCAAGATGAGCCCCCCAGCCGACGTATACGCGCCGCTCCCGAAAGGCCCGTTCCGTTATGACCCATCGCTCCTGAAGCCCTCCAAGGTCTCCCTCGCCCCTAGAAGGCTCGTGGGTCACGTTGAAGCCGCGATCAAGGGGGCCCTAGAGGCGGGAGCAAAGAGGGCCGCCGGCTCCCTGACAGCTACGAAGACCCAAACCGTCCTAGCAACCTCGGGAGGGGCGCAGGGAACCCAAGAGAAGACAAGCCTAGAGATTTCGGTGAGGGCCTTCACGTCGGAGGTGTCCTCAGGCCACTTCGTCTCAATAGCCCAAGACGAGGAGAGCTTCAGACCGGAGGAGGCTGGGAGGATCGCTGGAGAGATAGCCGTATCCGCCCTGAACCCTACTCCAGGAAAACCCGGCAGGTACACGGCGCTCTTGGGTCCCCTAGTCTTCGCCGACCTCGTCAGCCAAGTTGGGGTTCTCTCCTCAGCCTTCCTAGTCGATGTCGGCCAGTCCTTCTTGGCAGGTAGGATCGGCTCCGAGGTTGCTTCTGAAGAGTTCACCCTCCTCGACGATCCAACCTTGAGCGGAAGCTACGGCGCGAGAGCCTTCGATGACGAGGGTGTCCCGACGAGGCGCAACACTATCGTCGACAGAGGGGTCTTGGAGACTTACCTCCACAACAGCACAACGGCCAAGAAGTTCGATACGGAGACGACTGGGAACGCGGGGCTCATAGTTCCGAGGCCTTGGAACCTCGTGGTGGAGCCTGGAGACAAGACCTTTGAGGAGCTCCTCTCGGAGATCGACCGTGGACTCTACGTCACGAACGACTGGTACCTCCGCTACCAGAATTATAGGACGGGAGACTTCTCGACGATCCCGAGGGACGGCCTCTTCCTCATAAAGGGTGGAGAGGTTGAGGGGGCGGTTAGGGAGCTGAGGATAAGCGATAACATGATCAGGGTCTTCAAGAACATAAGGGCCCTCAGTAAGTCGCGTTTCTGGATAAAGTGGTGGGAGGTTGAGGTTCCAACCTTAACGCCTTACGCCGTCGTTGAAGACTTGAACTTCACCAAGTCCACCATGTGAAAAATGCCTAAGTTGTTAGGGCGTACACTCCTAGAACGACGAGGGCTGAGGCGGAGAGCAGTCTCAAGGTAACCTTCTCTTTCAGAAGTATGCTCGACATTATCGATGCCCAGAGCGGCGAGGTTGCGCTTAGGGCGGTCGCCCTCGAGGCACCGATCATCTGGACGCTGAGCAGGAAGGTTACCCCACCTACGAC
>LUCD01000037.1 GCA_001593925.1 Candidatus Bathyarchaeota archaeon B26-1 | reverse complement strand
GCGCAGAAGACGATCTTAGCCCGCGTCTTTAAGGAAGTGATGAATAGCGAGGACGATCCCTTTAGTAGCTAAGATCATGGCTCCGGTCAACTCTCTTGAGGAAACCTCGAGCTGCCTGCTCACAACCTTCACGAGATCTGTATCGCGCGATATAGACATTACCGCTAAGATTGTTCCCAGAATTTTTGAGGTGCACATTCTATGCGGATTATCTTTCATGTTAGCGCGCGCTTATAAACCGAAAACTTAAGTATTTAGCCTATATGCAACTAAACGCTCAGACATGTGGTGAAAACTGGGGTTGGAAAGGAAAAAGTTTACGTATGTGGGTCGAGAGGTCAGCATCTCCACAGACTTCGATAATGGTGCACTGGCTAGAGTTGAGGAGGAGAAGACCAACATCTTCGACTTATGGCCATATGAGGATGAGGAGTATAGGGACGGTCGCATCTATTTGAGGTCGGTTACTGGAACCGGATGGGACATCGCTAACTTCTGCTTCCACTTCCGTTTAGAGGGTTGTAAGGGAAAGGAGATCGAGTTCCGATTCCACATCAAGGAGAGGGAGAAGGAAGGAGACGTATCGATAGTCTACGCCAATCCCGACTTCCCAGTCTACAGCTACGACGGTAACCACTGGATGAGAATGGAGAATAAATCTCTATCCCAAGAGTCTCTAATTGAAGGCGGACAGACAATCTCCGTCAGACAGACCTACACAAAGGAAACAGCCTACATAGCTTACCAATATCCCTACAGCAATAGCCACCTAGAGAGCTTCGTCCAGAGAGCCTTGAAATCGCCCTTCTGTAGGGTGGAGACCGCGGGCGAATCAACTGAAGGTAGACCCATTAAACAGATCTCCATCACCGACTACGACGTCCCAATTAAAGAGAAGAAAGTGGTCTGGTTCATAGGTCTTCAACACCCTGCTGAGCTGGGCGCAGGCTGGGGTCTTGAGGGAATAATCGACTACCTACTCTCAGGCAGCCCGGTTGCTAAAAAGGCTAGAGAGAGCTTCATCTTCAACGTAATACCGATAGTGAACGTAGACAGCGTTGCCGAGGGGAGGGGTAGAATCCACAGCTCTGGAAGAAACCTAAACCGAGAGTGGGAGAGACCGGATCCTGTACCCGAGATCCGCACTATAAAAAGGAGACTTGACGAATGGAAGGCGGAAGGGAACCCGATCGATATCTTCATAGATTTCCACGGATTCTCGTCAAGAGACGGCAGATGGCATTTAGCGCTTCTACCAGAAGATGCATACATAGGAAAGCAGAAGACAGAATACAATAGGCTGGTAGAAAACATTAAGGAGAGGATCCCAACCGCAGCTTCAGGTCCAGACCCCTCATTTGGATACGCCGCCGGCGCTGCATGCCGCCGGTACAAGGCTCTCTCCATGAGCATAGATGGATGGGTCTATCCATGGTTAACAGAAGAAGGAAAAACACCGGATCTCTCAACATACTACGAACTAGGCAAAACAGTATGTAGCCTTGAAGAGATCAGATCGTGCGGAGCCGAGTTCGTAAAGGCCTTGGTAAAATTCCTTGAAGAGTCCTAAACCGGAACTTATGAACTAATTTAGACAATAAACTCCCTTGTCTAAAATCTAAAATAGCAAGTAGAATAGAACGCACGCCGCTATAAAGTATGGGCTGACCTCGCGTTTAGCCGACAAGCTGGAGGCTAGGCCCCTACTTGAGGAGTACGGGATCGAAATTAAGGGTTGCGTAGGCATCTTAACGAGAAGATACCGCTCCCAGAAAGACCGAACAGAAGCATAATAAAGAGCTAAACGCCCCTAGGGGTTTAGGTACCTCTCTTTTATGTAGAGGCTGACCAGCCTCACAACCTTGAGGTTGAACTGGTGAAGCCTCCTTAGGTTCACTTTCCCAGTCTTGGGGTTGATTATCCCCCTCCTAGCAGCTATCGCCCGCCTATAGATGCTCAACCGTTCAATCTCGGGTGGGAAGAGGTAGATGTAAAGGTCACGTCGGCCGCCGAGGTCGGACTTGCTACCTACCCTAGCAACTATCAGCTCCCTGTCTCTTATTCTAGGCGTGAAGCCTCCAACGTCAACCTTGTAGCCCTCTTTGAAAGCTATACGTGTAAGTATGTCCTCATCTATCTCGTCCTTGAACTTTATTCTGACGGCTTCAACCGTCGGCCTCTCGATAACCTCGACTCCCGGAGGAAGCCTAGCAGGGGGCCTCCCCTCCTCGAAGAGCCTCGATAGGGCCTCCAAGATAGTTGGGTTCTCTCTCCGCCTTACTTTAAACCTTGCAGATTCGTTCACGACTCTGAGACTTTTTAGTCAACCATATAGGTTTTTCGGATGCTCAAAGCTAGGGTGTAGGGGCTTAGAAACCTTTAAGGGTAAATCTTTTTATCACATTACTCTATCTAGAATCTCAACCTCGTGTTGAGGGTTGAGCCGGTTGACGGAGCTTAAAGAGAAGGTTCAGAGAGAGGTTGAGAAGATACTGGACCCTGAGACTGGGCTTACCTTCGGCGAGATGAGGCTGATAAAGAGCGTTGAGGAGATGGAGCCCGGCGTGATGAAGATAGAGTTCGTACCCTCAAGCCCTTTCTGTCCTTTAGTCTTCAGGCTGGCTCTCAACGTCCGAAGGGCAGCTGAGAACGTTGAAGGGGTGAAGAGGGCGTACGTTTACTGTCGAGGCCACACGATGGAGGACTCGATAAACAGAATGGTTAACCGCGGCTAAGCTGGGGAGAGGAGAACCCGTGAAGGTTAAGGTCAAGTTCTTCATGTTGAGGGAGATAACGCGGAAAAGGGTTGAGGAGGTAGAGGTGGAGGAAGGCGCAACCGTCCATCAGCTCCTCGAGGTGCTCGCTCAGAAGTACGGTCAAGAGTTCAGGAGGAGGGTGTGGAACGAGTTTGGGATGCCGAGGAGCCACATCCACTTCCTGCTTGACGGCAAGAACATACGGAGCCTAGACGGGTTCAAGACGAGGTTGAAGGAAGGTTCAACGCTGGCCATAATCCCCCCTATCGGGGGAGGTTAATCTCCGTAACGGTCGAGAACCTCCGCCTCCAAGTAGGTTTCGTGGGCCTCAACTACACGAACCCTGAGAAACTTGCCAAGTAGATCGCCGCCTCCACCCCTCACGACGACCGGTTTATAGGCGAAGTTTCTCCCTATCCAAGAGTCCCCTGTGCCTTTCTCGTCGATCAGTATCCTCCCCTCCCAGCCTACCCACAGCCTATTCCTCTCCAGAGAGAGCTTTAAGGCGAGCTTGGAGCCAGCCCTGCTTCTCGCCTTCACCTCCTCGTAGGGCACCTGTCTCATCCTTTTAGCCGGCGTTCCGGGTCTAGGAAAGAACTTTGAGACGTTGACCACGTCAGGCTTGATCTCTTCTAGGACCTTCAAGGTTCGCTCAAAGGCTTCCCGGCTCTCACCCGGGAAGCCGCAGATGATATCCGTCGCTATGGTTATCTGCGGAATCTCCCTCCTGAAGGAGTTCACTATCTCCATGAAATCCTCAACTGTGTAGGGTCGGTTCATAAGCCTCAAGACACCGTTGTCTCCGCTCTGGAGAGGAATGTGAAGGAACTTGAATATCTTCCTGTCCTTGTAGGCTTCTATTAGGGGGTTGAGAATCCTCATCGCGTTCTTCGGGTTCATCATCCCAACCCTGACGAAGAACTCCCCATCGATCTCGACGATCTCCCTGAGGAGCTCAGCTAGGTTCGTCCCGATGTCCATCCCGTAGGCGCCGCTATCCTGGGACGTTACCCAGACCTCCCTAACGCCCTCGGAAACGGCCCTTTTAATCCTCTCCAAGATTAGGCTCTTAGGGTACGAGAAGAGCTTACCCCGGGCGAACCTAACGCAACAGTAGGCACACGCCCCGGTGCACCCTTCAGATATCTGGACGATCTCGACGATCTTGTTGGTTCTGATCTTAGGCTGGGCCAGTTTAACGGTTGGCTTCTCTGAGAAGATTATCCTTTCTCCTTTATGGGTCTCGGCGTGTTCGACGGCTTCTAAGACGCGGTGTACGCTGTAGGGGTCGAGCATAACGGCTCTTCCTTTAGTAACCTTCCTGACTGCCGGAAGGTTTATCTTGGGTAGGCATCCCGCGATTATGAGAGGCTTCCCGAGGAGGCTCAGCACCCTTATCCTCTCGAGCATCCTGCTCTCCGTCGGGGTCTTAACGGCGCATGTGTTGATTAGAAGGATGTCAGCTGCTTCAGCATCATCCGTTACGACGAAGCCCGCTTCGAGGAGGAGGGCAAGCATAACCTCAAGGTCGAACCTGTTCGATGCACAGCCGTAACTCTCGAAGTAGACCCTCTTTCCACGGGGCTTCACTGCTTGCTCACTCACTGTTTAGAGGCCTCTAACACTTTATTTATTCGTGGCAAAAATAGGATGGTTCTAGAGTAAATTTTTTACTCAAAAACTACGCAGTTGAAGGGGCCCGCGAATAAATTAAAGTCAGACTTTAACTCTTGAGAGAAAATACGCGGCCTCCGCCACCCCTTTTTATCATGAAAACCCTCAAAAGACTCTTCGGACGTTTTTAAATGAAGGCCCCAGCATGTTTAAAGCATATTTACAGGATATTATGTTGAGATTTATGCACGTAAATAGAATTTCTTTTCCGGTGAGTATATGAAGCTCATAACGATATATCTCCCAGAACCATACATCAAAGCGTTGGATAAACTCGTCGACGAGAGGTATTACCCCCACAGAGCCGAGGCTATCCGCGCGGCGATCCGGGACCTTATAAACCTAGAGTTGAGGAGGAAGAGCCATGGCGAAGCTTCTCGATAAAGCGTTCCAGTACATGTGGCACGAGGCCGTTGAGAAAGGGCTGAGGGAACCCGGCTTCTGCAGGATAATGGTTATAGGCGTCGGGGGTGCAGGGAACAACACTATCAGCCGCCTCATGGAGTCAGGGATACAGGGTGCGGAGTGCGTGGCCATCAACACCGACATGCAACATCTGAGCGTGACCCACGCCCACCAGAAGATACTGATCGGAGAGAAGGTTACGAGGGGGCTGGGGGCAGGCGGAGACCCTAAAGTTGGGAGGGAAGCCATCGAGGAGTCTAGGCCGATAGTTGAGAACCTCCTCACGGACGTCGATATAGCGTTCATAACGGCTGGGCTTGGAGGCGGAACCGGAACGGGCGCCGCTCCTGTGGTAGCCGAGATCGCTAGGGAGAACGGGGCTATAGTGGTCGGGGTTGTCACAACCCCCTTCAGGATCGAGAAGGGACGCATCACCTACGCCGCTCAGGGATTAACGGCCATGAGGAGGGAATGCGACACCGTTATAGTTGTAGACAACAACAAGCTGATGGAGCTCGTCCCGCAGCTCCCGATAAACGAGGCCTTCAAGGTTGGAGACCGCGTCTTAGCCAACATGGTTAAGGGAATCTCCGAGACGATCTCGATGCCGAGCCTCATCAACCTAGACTTCGCCGACTTCAGAACGATAATCAAGAGGGGAGGAGTCGCCATAGTTGGCATAGGCGAGTCGGACGCCCCTAACAGGGCTGAAGAGTCGGTTAAGAACGCTCTGAGGATGCCCCTCCTCGACGTGGACTACTCCGGGGCTACGGGAGCCCTAATCCACATCGCCGGAGACTCCCAGATGAGCATAGAAGAGGCCAACCGCGTTGGGGAGATCGTGACGGAAATGATGAACAACGACGCCATGGTCATATGGGGTGCTAGGGTTAACCCCCGCCTCTCCGGGGTTCTCAGGGTGACCCTCGTCATGACGGGCGTCAAGTCGCCTTACCTGCTGAGCGGCTTCGGCTCCATAGCGCCCAACCTCTACGACCTCGACCATCACGGTGAACCTGAGAAGCCCCTAAACGTCGATCTGGGACTATATCAGCTGGAGCCCTTCTGAAACCCTCAACCTTCCCTTAATTTTTTCAGCCTCAACCTGAAGGGTATGGGCTCCCCTTCTGGTACGGTTGCGCCTTTCCGGATGCTCTCAATTATGTCGTCGACGTCGGATTCGGCGTAGATGATCGTGTAGGCGAGGCCTATAGCCTCTGGGACGTGAGAGTCGCTTCCACCCGTCTGGGGCAGACCCAGCTTTCTAGATAGCCTTCTATTCAGAAACGTTAGGAGGGAGAAGGGGAGGACCGAGGAGTTCACAACCTCGACGGCGTCCAGCTTGAGGGCCGATAGAGACCGCATACTCAACCCTCCCTTGTACACGGCCAAGGGATGGGCGGCGACGGATATTCCTCCGGCTTCATGAATCCTATCTACGGCTTCAGCCGGGTCCAACCCTTTGGGGATCGGTGTGGTAACGTTTAAGCCCAGTATGTGGCCCCTCCTCGTGGAGACCTCGATTCCCGGAATAATAATCAGCCCGGTGTCCTCTCGGGAGAGGGCCTCCGCGCCCTCAACCGTGTCATGGTCTGTTATGGCTACGCCGTCCAGCTTCCTCATCTTTGCGTACAGGATAACGTCTTCAAGCGTGGTCTTCGAGTCCCTAGAAAAACGGGTGTGGACGTGGAGGTCTATCTTGAGAGGACGCAACGCCCTCACTTCAGGTTATTCTGCTCCCGGGTTCAACCCTTCTATCAGGCTGGATGACCGCGAGGACCCTCCCGTCTTGAGCCGCTAAGATCATAACCTCCGACCTTAAACCCATTATGGTCTTGGGGGCTAGGTTGGCTACTACGGCTATCAGCTTCCCCTCGAGGTCTTCGGGCTTGTAATGTTCCGCGACTCCGGCTATGGCCTGTTTGAGCCCATAGTCTCCGAGGTCGATCATGAGCTTCAGTAGGTTTCTAGACTTCGGTATCGGTTCAGCCTTCACGATCCTTCCGATCCTGAGGTCGACCCTAGAGAACTCCTCGATTGTTATCGTCGGGGTTGCGGGGGCCTTAGTTGACCTCACGTTCTCCAGCATCCTTTGGAGGCCTTCTTCGGACCCCTCTACCTTCTTGAAGAGGGGTTCAGCCCTCTTTATTCTGTGTCCGGGCGGTATGGGTTTCTTCGCCTCCGCCCATCTGCCTTTATAATTCTTGTCCGGCAGGTTTAGGAGGTTCCAGAGCTTCTCTGCCGTGAAGGGTATGAAGGGATGCATGGTGACGGCTAGGGCCTTAACTATCTGTACTGCGACGTAGAGGGTGTTAGCTGCCTCTTGAGGCTTCTCCTTTATGCTTCTCCACGGCTTCTTCTCGTTTAGGTATCTGTTCCCTATGTGGCTTATCTCTAGGAACTCTCGTGCAGCTGCTTGGAGGCGGAAGGCCTCCAATCTACGCGCCACCTCGTCGACCTTCTCTCTTACAGCGTTCAACGTGGCTTCGTCGACTTCGTCGAGGTTTTTCGGTTCGGGAACGACGCTCCCGAAGTACCTGTTTATGAACTTGAATGTTCTGTGGATGAAGTTTCCCAGAGTGTCGTTGAGGTCTGAGTTAACCTTCTCGATGAAGACCTTCCAAGTGAAGTTTGTGTCCCTAGTTTCCGGCCTTATCGAGATGAGGGTGTACCTCCAGTAGTCGGCTGGGTAGAGCCTCAAGGCCTCGTCGATCCATACGCCTACCCTCCTGCTCTTAGAGAACTTCTGCCCTTGGAACATCAGGAACTCGTTGGTGATAACGTTCCAAGGCAGGTTGTAGCCTTCATGCGTGGCGAGGAGTAGAGCTGGAAGTATGAGCGTGTGGAAGGGGATGTTGTCCTTCCCTATGAAGAAGAGGGTTTTTGCTTCTCTGTGGAACCAGAACTCTCTCCACCTCTCAGGCTCACCCCTCCTCTTGAAGTACTCGATCGTCGCCGAGACGTATCCCAATACGTTCTCGAACCAACCGTATATGGTCTTGTCCTCCGCCCCCTCGAAGGGCGCCGGAATCCCCCACTTAGTATCACGGGTTATAGGCCTCGGCTTCAAACCTTCCTGGAGAAGTTTCAGGCTGAAGTTCCTAGCGTTATCCGGCAGCTGCTTATTCGATTTGATGTAGTCTAGGAGCTGACCGGTGAACTTGGGCATGTCGAAGTACCAGTGTTTCACTCTGCGGATTACCGGTTCGGCCCCGCAGATCGTGCAGTGAGGGTTCACCAGCTTCGTTGGGTCCAGCAGTCTCCCGCATCTGTCGCATTGGTCTCCCCTCGCCTCTCCGTAGCCGCAGTAGGGGCATGTTCCCTCGACGAACCTGTCGGGTAGGAACCGGTTGCATTTTGGGCAGTAGGGAAGCTCCGTCTCTTTGGTGAATATGTAACCGTTCTTGTAGATTTTGAGGTGATGCCTCCTCACGAACTCCTTATGTAGGGGGCTTTCGGTGCGCGTGTAGTTGTCCAGTGAGATTCCGTATCTCTCAAGCAGGTCTGATACGATCTTGTGGTTTCTGTCCACGAGCTCTTTTGGGTGTATCCCCCGCCTTATGGCTTCAACCTCGATCGGTGTCCCATGCTCGTCGGAACCGCTTACGAAGACCACATCGTCCCCCTTGAGACGGTAGTATCGGGCTACAACGTCGGCTGAGAGGAGGGGCAGTAGGGTTCCGAGGTGAGGAACATAATTGATGTACGGCCATGCAGCTGCAACTAGAACCTTCCCGAGCGCAACGCACCCCCTGAACCTTAATATAAAGATGGAAGCGTCACAGATACTTAAATGCAACGGGTCTTTGAAACGGGTTTCTCCGACCCTCAGCCTTACTTGACCTACACAAAAATATACCAGTCTTGAAAGAAAGACTTAACATGCCTTTTCCTTCACTTGTAGGTGGTGGCTCTCTTGGATGTTGAGATCAGCCCGACGAGGAAAATAATAGTCCTCGGTGTGGATAGAAGGTCCCCGAACAACATAGGGTGGTGCGCCATAACCTACGGTGCCAACCGCCTCTTCTGGGTTGACGGCTACCTCCTCTGCGTGGAGGTCTACGAGAAGTCGTTTGAGTACGAGGTTGAGGAAAGAGAGTTTTACATAAGCCATGTCTGCTACGCGGCCTTCCCAAACTACTCTAGAATCTTGGAGGTTGGGAAGGGGGCGCAGATACCCGTCGTAAACGTCTCAGACATGAAGATATACAGGAACCTACTGAACGCGATATTGAAGGCTGAGAAACATGATGAGGCTCCACCGAAGACGTAAGGCTGAAAACTTCGCACCATCTTAAGCCCTCAGCTAAGCCAGAGGCATAGGCGCTCAAAACCCGTCCAGAAACCATCAATCAGAGCGTCAGCACCGCCTACTCTACAAAATTGAGCCTGTACGGATCAAACCTATTTTCAATAAACTTTCAAAGGGAAAGTGTAGAAACTTGGTTTCTGTTTTGGCGGGCCCGCCCGGATTTGAACCGGGGACCCTCGGCTTAGGAGGCCGATGCCCTATCCTGGCTAGGCCACGGGCCCACATTAAATTTGAGTGAAGCTCAGACTTAAATCTTTCATTTCGACGGCTCGCTTGTGTTTCAGGAGTTTCCTTTTACGGGAAGATGAAAAGCTCTTTATAGTTTTATGAAAGTTCTATGGTTGAGGGAGTACTGGTATGAGGTATAAGATTCTTGGGTCCGTCATGCAACATCTCGTTCTCGAGCTGGAGCCAGGCGAGGTCGTCGTCGCCGAGTCGGGTAGACTCCTCTTCATGAGCGACAACGTCAAGATGGAGACCAAGGTTAGAGGAGGCTTTCTAGGGGGGTTGAAGAGGAAGATCGCAGGGGAATCCTTCTTTATGGTGCACTTCAGCCCGGTTAAGGGTCCGGGGATAGTGGGCTTCGCGGCCGAGTCTCCCGGAAAGATCATTCCAGTAGAGCTGGGTCAAGGAGAGTCGATGCTCTGCCAGAGGGACGCCTTTCTGGCGGCTGAGGAAGGCGTCGAGATCGAGGCCGCCTTCGTGAGGCGTCTCGGCGCAGGCCTCTTCGGGGGCGAAGGCCTCTTCCTGCAACGCTTAACCGGTCCGGGAATCTTCTTCGCCAATATCGGCGGCGAGATCATAGAGTACGACTTGAAGGAGGGGCAACGCCTACTAGTGGACACGAGCTGCGTAGGCATGTTCCAGCCTTCGGTCACCTACGACATCAAGCGGGTGAGGGGCGTTAGGAACATCCTCTTCGGGGGTGAGAGCCTCTTCCTAGTTGAACTTACGGGTCCCGGGAAGGTCTGGTTGCAGAGCATGCCCGTCAGGGAGCTGGCTAGGGAGATAGGTAAGTACCTAAGTAGCGGTGGCGGGGAGAAAAGCGGCTTCTCCATCGACATCGGCGGATTCAAGATCGGTAGGTGAGAGCGACGGGGGCAAAGAAGGAGAATAACAAGAAAACGCTCCTCTTT
>LUCD01000036.1 GCA_001593925.1 Candidatus Bathyarchaeota archaeon B26-1 | reverse complement strand
AGGGACAAGCCGGAAGCCACGGAGTACAAAAGGCTCTTCTTGAAGGAGACCTTCTCCTCCACGGCTCTTAAAAAGAAGATCATGAAGAGGATTATTCCGAAGATTCCAACGGTCTCGTCGTCGAAGAACCCTAGGGAAGTTCTCCCTATGTAGGACGGGTTCAGGGCTAAAAATAGGGCTGAGAAGAGGCCTACGGCCTCTCCGCCTATATCTTTACCTAGGAAGTATATGGCTAGACATGAGATCGTTCCCATGGCTACGGGAAAGACTACGCAGAAGTTGAAGACCGGGTCGGAGAGGAGCGGGTCAAGCGTCGGGGGAAGGACTATCCGTATCCCTAAGGCGTCCAAGATCATGTATAGGGTTGCAGCTGTGAAGGGTAGCCCAGGGAACGAGAGGCGGGCTACATTCCTCCCATAAGGGTACCATCCCATGAAGTCGTGCCATGAAGTCCAAGATGCAAAGCCGTTCTCCACGAGGAACTTTGTTAATCGGTACTGGTAGTAGGGGTCGAACTCGGAGAGGTAGAAGGCCCACCTTATGGGGAGGAGCCTGACGGTCATGGCTATGAGCAACGTGAGGAGGAGAGCCGTCCAGCGGAGGAGAGCCTCATGAGAAACCTCGAACCGGAGAGCCGAAAGGGCTTTAAGGCCGTCTATAACCCGGCCTCCCCTAGACCACCTCTTGAGACTGTTAGACAACCTTTTGAACGCCATCTAGGAATCCTCCTCAAAGGGTTAGGAGACCTGTTTTATTTAGTTTATGGTGTCTCACGGGTGACGGTTGACAGGTGAGTGGCCCTTAAACTGGCCGGGGTCACCTTAACGCTCTTCTAGGGTTTTTGAAGGGAAGAATCTCGATTTTATGGGGCATAAGGGAGAGTTTCCTGCCGCACTTCGGGCACCTGCCGTTGTTAGCTTGAATCACTTCGTCGGGGGTCTTCAGTTCTATCCCCTCATATAGGATGGCTCCACACTCTTTACAGAGAACTCGCTGAGGCATTTTGACTTCCCTCCAATATTTTTGGATAAACGCTCCTAATAAAGGTGAGGACTGGGATAACTGTTATATTGGCGGGAGAGTTATCGATAAGGGTAAACTTGGCTATTGTTGGAAGACCCCTCTTGTAGGCTGGTCGAGATGACTCAAGGGTTGGGCGGGAAGACTATATTAATACTCTGTGAGAAGCCGGACGCCGCGGCTCGTCTAGCTAAGGCGCTCAACGAGGCTGGTAAGGTTCGGGAGAAGAGGCTTAACGGGGTTCCCTACTATGAATCTTCAAGGAACGGGGACAGGCTCATAATAATCTCGGCTTTAGGCCACCTATACACGGTTGCCCCAAAGATTGAGGACCGCGACGTATACCCGGTCTTCGACTTCTACTGGGCTCCAAGGTACAAGGTTGAGAGGAACTCAGGTCAGACCAGGAAGTGGATAGAGGCCATCTCCAAGCTCTCAAAGGACGCTCAAGAGTATGTGCTTGCTACCGACTATGATATAGAAGGAGCCACTATAGGCTACACCGTGCTCAAGTACGCTTGTGGAGGTAAGGATGCCGAGGCTAAGAGGATGAAGTTCTCCACCTTAACCGCCGATGAGCTGAGAAAGTCCTACGAGGAGATGTTGCCCCACATAGAGTTCTCAACGGCTGAAGCCGGGATGTGCCGCCACCTCATCGACGCCCTATACGGAATAAACCTCTCAAGAGCCATGACTACCGCCGCGAAGCGTTGGAGCGGACGGTACGCAACGATCAGCACGGGCCGGGTTCAAGGCCCGACACTGAAGTTCCTAGTTGAGAGGGAGAAGGAGATAAACACTTTCGTTCCGACGCCCTACTGGACCGTCAAGGCACTCATCCAGATCGGAGGCTCAACATACGAGGCTGAGTACGAGAAGAAGGCGATCTGGAACCTGGAGGAGGCCAACTCCATAGTTAAAGCCTGTTCTGGAAAACTCGGCACAGTAACTAGGGTTGACGTGAGGAAGACTAAGCAGAAGCCTCCCACTCCCTTCGACTTGAGCTCCCTACAGACCGAGGCGTACAGCCTCTTCAAGTATACTCCTAGAAGAACCAGCAACATAGCTGAGAGGCTCTACTTGGAGGCTCTAATTTCTTATCCTAGGACCTCCAGCCAGAAGCTCCCTCCAGCCATAGGGTACAGAAACATATTGGAGGCTCTGGGCAGACATCCCTCCTACAAGGGCTTGACGTCCGACCTCTTGGAACGCGGCGACCTGGTGCCGAACGAGGGAGCGAAGAGCGATCCGGCTCACCCAGCCATCTACCCCACGGGGAACATGCCTGAGAGGGTTTTAAGCGAGCCGGAGAGGAGACTCTGGGACCTCATAGTTAGGAGGTTTATGGCGGTCTTCGGGGAGCCAGCCATAAGGCAGAGCGTTAAGGTAACCGTGGAGATAGGAGGCCACCTTTTCTACCTGCGGGGAAGACAGATAGTAGAGGAGGGGTGGATGCGCTTCTACAAGCCATACGTGAGGTTCGAGGACGTTCTTCTCCCCCAGATTGAGGAGGGGGAGAAGGTTAAAGTCGAGGGGGTCGTTCGAGAGGACAAGTTCACAAAGCCTCCTCCTCGCTACAACCCCAGTAGCCTCCTTAAGAGGATGGAGAAGGAGGGGATAGGAACCAAAGCGACAAGAGCCGACATAATAGAGACACTCTACAAAAGAGGCTACATCTCCGGGGAGAGCATAGTCGTCTCCAACCTAGGCTTCGACGTGATCGAGATTCTCAGTGGATACTGCCCCCAAGTGATCTCCGTCGACTTCACAAGGGATTTAGAGGAGAAGATGGAGATGATCCAGATCGGCTCTGAGAAGATGGAGAGCGTGGTCAACAGGGCGATCAGACACCTCAAACCAGTATTGGAGGCGCTTAAGAGCCGAGAGACCGAGATAGGGAAAGCCCTGAGCGAGTCGATAAGGAAGACGCGGATGGATGAACGGACCGTTGGGCAGTGTCCGGTCTGCGGAACGGGTAAACTCTTGATCCTCCGTTCTAGGAGAACGAAGAAACGCTTCATCGGATGCACAAACTTCTTTGAGGGCCTCTGTAAGGCTTCGTTCCCGCTACCCCAGAAAGGCACCCTCAAACCCTTAAGAAAAAACTGCAAGCTCTGCGGTTGGCCTCTCATCCAAGTTAGGAGCAGAGGAAGACGACCTTGGAACCTATGTTTCAATCCGGAATGCCCGTCTAAAGAGAGGGTGAAGCAAGGGTGAAATGTGAGATATGTGGCAGAAGGGCTGAGAGCCGGTTCTGCGAGCTACACAGGAAAGCTGAAGAAAACCTTCGAGAGAAGTACGAAGAATGGAAGAAAGCCATGGACATATGCTGGGAGGATTATCTCAGAGAGGTTCTGAAGAACCCTATGACCGGCCTCTGGGTTAAGGAGGTAGCCCGCGTCCTGCTGGCCTCCCCGGAGGGGAAGGAAGCGTCCTCCACACAGAAGAAGGTTTAAATCGCATCCATCTCATCTATTGAGTGATAAGCGGAGGACCTAGACCCTTGAAGAAAACCCGCGCCGGGAGGAGAATAACGTCTCTAAAGTACACGGGCCGCGGCATACATAAGAGTCTGTCGAGGCTGAGGGTGCCAACCACACTTGTAGCTATACTACTGGTCGGATTATCGATCTTCCTTCTAGGGGGAGGCGTATACGACATAATCTCGAACCCGATCTCCATAATCCCCATGCCCGGTAGGCTGATCGCCGTCTACCCCTACTACATACATGAGCAGACCCTCACAGCCAGCATAGGGGTCATGATCCTCTACGCCGTCGGAACAGCTGGGTTCATAATGCTCTATGAGGGAACCAAGTACGTTCGGAAACCCCGTCAAGCCTCGATCCTAATCTTAGTCGGGATAACGCTCATAGTGCTGGCCTTCATCTTCATGGAGTCCCTCCTCCACCTGAAGGTTTATCCGGGCTGAACTTCAACCTTGCAATCTCAAGGTTGAGAACCTATTTATCTGGCCTCCTCAATTTAAGAGTAGGCTTGGAACCCTTGGGAACGCCCTGAATCTAGACCGGAGGGAGAGTAGACCCTATGAGGACTATCGAGTGGAGGGACGGAGTCGTCGTCACGATAGATCAGACGAGGCTTCCAAACGAAGAGGTCTTCTTGGAGCTGAAGAGCCTCCAAGAGGTTGCTTCAGCCATAAAAGAGATGAAGGTGAGGGGTGCACCTCTGATCGGCGTAACAGCGGCTTACGGCCTAGCCTTAGCGGCCTACCACTCTAAGGCTAAGACCCGTGAGAACATCCTGAAGGAACTCGAGGCCTCCGCAAACGTTATCCGGGCGACGAGGCCTACGGCCGTAAACCTCTTCTGGGCAGTAGATAGGATTCTCAAAAGAGCTTATGAAACCGTTGGGGATCATGAGGCTGTCAGGCGGGCCGTGATAGAGGAGGCGAACCGCATGGCCGACGAGGACGTGGAGGTCAACAGGAGGATCGGGAGGAACGGCTCCAGACTCCTCAAAGACGGCGACACGGTTTTAACACACTGCAACGCCGGAAGCCTCGCAACGGTCGATTACGGAACAGCCTTAGCGGTGATAAGATCGGCTTGGGAAGAGGGCAAGCGTGTAAGCGTAATCGCGGATGAGACGAGGCCTAAGCTCCAAGGAGCCCGCCTGACGGCGTACGAGCTCATGCGGGACGGCGTACCCGTCACCCTCATAACGGACAGTATGGTCGGCTACGTTATGGCGGAGGGGCTAGTCGACAAGGTTATCGTCGGAGCCGACCGCATCGTTCAGGACGCTGTGATAAACAAGATCGGCACGTACACCGTAGCCGTCCTAGCCCACGAACATGGGGTACCGTTCTACGTTGCGGCTCCAAAGTCGACGTTCGACTTGGAGAGGAAGGCCGAGGAGGTCGAGATCGAGATGAGGAGCCCCGAGGAGGTTACGCATATAGGCTCCGTGAGGATAGCTCCTGAGGGAGTCAAGGTTCTGAACCCAGCCTTCGACATAACGCCGATAAGTTACGTTACAGCCATAATCTGTGAAGACGGCGTGATCTATAAGGAGGAGTTTGAGAGAGATTTGAAGGGAGAGACCGGCACAAGATGACGGCTGAAGAGAGGGAAGAGAGTGCGGTCTCCAAGGCTAAGATAAAAGCCGTTCTCACGGAGGACGGCTTGCTTATACCGTCCTCCGAAGACTCGGAGACCTTATCCTCGAAGGGGTACGGTAAACCCTCAGAAAGCGGTCTAACTCTGAACCTCTATGAGGGGTTGTACCTCCTCGCTAGAGGCGTGATCGAGGTTCAAGACCGGGAGACAGGCGAGGAAGTTACATTCCAAGAGATGCTTAGGCGTTGTAGAAGGATGGACGAGGACGCTTGGGTGAAGTACTTGATCTATCGGGACCTTAGAAGCCGGGGCTACGTGGTCCGTGAAGGCTTCGGGTTGGGGGTAGACTTCAGGGTCTACGAGAGGGGCAAGTACGGAAAAGGGACGGCGGACCGCCTCATATACGGGGTTAAGGAGGGGAAACCTGTCCCAGTTGAGGACCTTGCCAGATCGTTAAGTTACGTTCAGAACTTGAAGAAGAAGATGGTCTTAGCCGTTCTAAACAGGAGAGGCGAGATCGTCTATTACTCACTCTCCATTTTTAAGCCTCCGGAGGTCCAGCGGCCTCCGGTCTGAGTAAGAAGACGGAGGGAGAAAAAAGGTGTCTTCTCCTTTAAGGAGAACCGTTCGGGGCATGAGGGACCTACTACCCGAGGAAGCTGAACACATGAGGCTCATCGAGATGGAAGCCAGAGAGGTAGCTCGCCTTTACGGCTACCGAGAGGTTATAACGCCCCTCATAGAGCATTATGAACTCTTAGCCGCGAAGATCGGTGAAGAGAACCGCAAACGTATGTACGTCTTCGAGGACCTTGGAGGGCGCAGGGTAGCCTTGAGGCCTGAGTTCACGGCTTCCATAGCTAGGCTGGTCTCAACCAAGATGGTGGCTGAGCCGAAGCCGATCAGGCTCTTCTCGGTTGGAAGCCTATACAGGTACGACGAACCCCAGTTCGGCAGATACAGAGAGTTCTGGCAGGCTAACTACGAACTAATAGGTTCGAGTAGGCCTGAGGCCGACGCCGAAATCCTCTCCCTATCGAACGACCTCCTAAAGAAGACAGGCCTAGAAGATTATTACTTCAAGGTTGGACATGTCGGTGTTCTCAGGGGAATCCTCTCGGAAGAAGGCGTAAAAGAGGCTGAACAGAACAGGATCATGCAGTTACTCGACAAGAAGATGCAGGACGAAGCCCTGAACATCCTCAAGAAGCAAGCGTCCGAGAGGTGTTTAGAGACGCTTAGGCGCCTCTTCAAGGTGAGCGGGAGAGAATGGAGCAGGGTCATCAAGGAGATGAACGCCTCAGTCGAAGGATACGAGGAGGCCTCCTCAGCTGTTGAGAACCTAGAGGCGATCCTAAACCTAACCTCAGACGCGAAGATGGACCTGAACGTAAGGGTTGAGGCAGGTTTTGCCCGCGGCCTAGAGTACTACACGGGGATGATCTTCGAGGTCTACGTGCCGGGGATGGATATAGCTCTAGGTGGGGGAGGCCGCTACGATAGGCTTATAGAGCTCTTTGGAGGGGGGCCTACTCCGGCCTCCGGTGTAGCCTTAGGAATAGACAGGATTATGCTCGCCGTTAAGGGAAGGCGTCCCGGCTGGACACCTACATGGGAGGGGTTGAGGGTTCTAGTCTTACCCGTGAACGAGGAGGTTAAGGGGAAGGCGATGGAGCTCTCTTCGAGGCTTAGAGAGAAGGGGGTAACGGTTGAGGTTGAAGTCATGGGGAGGAGGGTCTCGAGGGCCCTCTCCGACGCCTCTAGAAGGCGGGTAACCCACGTCGTAATAATCGGACCTAAAGAGCTCAGAGAAGGGAAGGTTGTCCTCAGGGACATGAAGAACAAAGAGCAGAGAACGGTTACCGTGGACGAGGTGGCCGACATGCTGGAAGGTTTACAATCCGGCTCCTCCCGGATCAGCCTTTAAGATACTTTGCCCCTTTCCATCTCGGTACGCCTCTTTTCTATGATGGAGAGGCTAATCCCTACCCACTCAAAGGAGGACTTCAAATATCAGGGATGGAGTGCTCCAAGAAACGGTTGACCCTAACAGTGTATTTTGGATGAGGTGTAACTGCAGGTTTAGGGAATTAATTAGAGGCTTCGGCGGTAGTCACCGAGTTTAGGGGACAGACCTCAAGGGGCCCAGCCTCTTAATCATCCTCAGAGTCTCCTCCACGTCGACCTTCACATCTATTATGGTGGCCCTGTCATTCTTGAAGCCTAGCTCCACAGCCTCTCTGAGCTCCCCAAGGGTTTCAACCTTGAAACCGTCCATTCCGAAGGCCTCACTTATCTTTACGAAGTCGGGGTTGCTGAAGGAGACCCCGATTATCCTATCCCCATAGGCGATTCTCTGCCTCGTGTACACTTGGCCCAGCACATCATTATCGAAGATTATAATTGGTATAGCCAGTTTGAGTCTCCTCATGGTCTCGAGCTCGCCGAAGCTCATAGCGAAGCCTCCATCACCAACCGTGCAGAGGACAGGTGAATCCCTAAATATCGTCTTGGCCGAGATCGCCGCTGGAAGGGAGAACCCCATAGCTGAAAGCCCATTCGAGACTAGGTACTTTCTAGGCTTACGCCTCACCAAACATCGGCTCATCCAAACCTTATGGTCGCCCACGTCAACTGTGACAACCGTCTCATCACTCACCGCCTCGTTCAAGACTTTGACGATATCCGAGGGTTTTAAGGGCCGAGTCTCCTCGGTTGGATAGAGCTGGTCCAGAAAATCCCGCTTAAACTCCTCGATCTCTCTGAGTCTCCTCAACCTCTTGGCTTCAGGTTCATCAACCCTAAAATTCAACATGAACTGGAGGGTTCGATTTATGTTCCCAACAACCTCGTATCTGACGGGGTAGTATTTGTCTATCTCGGCCGCTATTCGATCGATGTGGACGACGAGCCTCTTACAGTCCCTATTCCAGTACTCGGCTGGGAGCTCAGCGAAGTCGTACCCGACAGCTACGACCACATCCGCCCTGCCAACTGCTCTACGGGCTACATCCCACGAGAAGGCGCCCAGTATACCCAGATGGAGGGGGTGATCCTCCGGCACTGCTCCCTTAGCCATAAACGTTGAGACCACAGGTAAGTGGAACTTCTCAATAAACATCCTTAAGTTCTCTGATGCCTCATCTCGGATGACGCCGTTCCCGACGAGTACAACCGGAAATTCGGCCTCCATTATATAGTTTAAAGCCTTCTTTATGACCTCAAGGTTCCCGCCCGGAGGATACTTAGGCTCATATAAGAGGGGGTTTAGAGGCTCAACATCGCAGAGTTCAGCCATAACATCCGATGGCAGCTCTAAATGGACGGGTCCAGGCCTCCCACTCTTCGAGGTCTTAAAGGCTTTCCTGACGGCTTCCGGTATGAGGTCGGCTCGCCCAACGGTAAAGCTCCACTTTGTAACCGGGGCGAAGATTTTGGAGACAGGAATCTTCTGATGGGACTCTTTAACCATCTCTTCCGTGGATGCTTGACCTGTTAGCGCTATGACGGCGGACCTGTCGAGGTAGGCGTTGGCCAAGCCCGTCAGAAGGTTTGTTGCTCCAGGCCCCAAGGTTGAGAGGCAGACTCCTGGACGACCCGTCAGCCTGTAGTGCGCGTCGGCGAAGAAAGACGCATTCCTCTCATCCTTCATTAAGATAAACTCCAGATCGTACTGGACGTCATATATTGCGTTTAGAACTCCAAGAACCTGCTCTCCGGGGACACCTGAGATCAGGTTTATACCCTCATTCAAGATACACTCTATCAGAACCTCGGCTCCATTGGGCAACCTAATCCCCAAGAATAGGAAGGAAATAGTCTAAGATAAAACTTTGTGATTTCGGGAATATTTGTCTCCTCAGAAAAATCAACCCGCCCCTCCCAGACTCGTGAACAAACAGAAATGACATAGGATAAATTATTAATAAGAAGTTGTGATTGAACAATTATTTGGGAAGGGGGCTCCTAGGAAACGTCCACCAAGATCGTGCTTCTAGCCGTTGGGGTCTTCATCTGTCTATTACTCTTTGCCTTGATCTTTCCCTTCACATCTGAGGGAGTATCCAAAGCCATAGGGATGGAACAGGGGCTGAAGGAGTATCTGGGCGACATGCTCAACAAGATTCTGCCCGGTGGAACAACCGACGTGATCAACGACACAGTTGCGAGTGTACTCTCGGGGGGCGTACTCTCAGCGCTCTACTACATCTTGAAGATCATAGGCCTCCTAAAGAAGGAGGAGGCCCTCAAGAGGCAGGACTTGGTTGAGGTCCTCGGCCAAGTCATGGCTGAAAGGCAGGAGCCGGGTCTCCCCATCCTCAGAGAGTTTCTGGGGGAACTCTCCGGCAAGTACGCCGTGGTATGCCCCCACTGTGAGGCTTGGAACTACAGCCGCGCAAGGGTATGTATGAGGTGCAGAGAGAACATCAGGGTTAAG
This sequence comes from Candidatus Bathyarchaeota archaeon B26-1, assembly GCA_001593925.1. GTDB lineage: Archaea > Thermoproteota > Bathyarchaeia > Bathyarchaeales > B26-1 > B26-1. Next base: position 760 of record LUCD01000036.1, on the reverse strand, counting down.
GGGGTTACTCCCGCAAAGATTCCGCTCAAGGAAGTCTTCGGTCAGCTTGCGGACTACTACAACCAGATGTGGGGGAGATACGCCGAGAAGAAACTTAACGACGACCTCATCAGAGCAGGTGTGTCGCCTGAAGAGTCGATCTTGGCCTTAGCTGAGAAGATAAAGAGCAGAGTAGCGGTTGCCGCCTAAAAAGTCCTCGATAGGATGATCACGTCTCCAATCTTCTCTATCTCCGGCCACCTAACGGTCTTCACCGAGTGTTCATCTAGGTTGAGAACCCGCTTCTTCGGTATCTTTATGCCTTTAGACCTCGCCCATGGAAGCAGATACTTTTTCTTGACGTCTTCAGCCTTGAACCGGCCTCTCTTCTTGAGGTCTAGAAGGACCTGTGTGAGGAGAGCTTTTACTGTGGGATACTTGGATGGAACTAAATCCCTGATCATCTGGTCGACATCCTCGACCTCCGCGTACGGGATGGACTTTGCCTCCACAACCCTCAGTACTGGGGGTTCTGTTAGGCTGAAGGTCACATCGACGGCTACGCCTACGATCTTGGCTTCTGAGTCTATCACAAGCATGTTCTGCACGCCTTCGGTTCCATAATAGAAGGGTCTCTCTCTAGGCTCTATACCCCTAGCCCTAGCTTCGACGGGTTCCTTCAAGAGTATGCATTTACCTAACGCTGTGACGTTGGCGTGTTTGATCATGTCCCAAGGGAGGACGACTTCCTTACCCTTCCTACCTTTAACGACGAGGAAGA
>LUCD01000035.1 GCA_001593925.1 Candidatus Bathyarchaeota archaeon B26-1 | reverse complement strand
CCTATCTTTTCCGTCGCGATCCGCCTCGCAGTCTCGGCAGCTGCAGACTGAATCTTAGGCAGAATATCCGTGAGCTCCCTCAAACCCTTATCCCCGCGTTTAGAATGGACATACTGGCTTATAGCGGCCTGCGTCGTCCCGAGCGCCCTCGCGGCCTCCAGCTGAGTGAAGTTATACTCTTCAAGGAGCTTCTTTGCGACTAGGGACCTGAACGCGGGGAGAACGTACCTCGCAACGGTCTCGCATGGCAGGCTCATTCCCAATCATCAAGAAATATAACATTCTTATAATAAATAAACTTGCATAATTTCTCCATTCTTTATCTTCAAGTTATGGTTTTGGGAAACCTGTGTGATCGCTCTCCACTTTTTGAGGTTTAGAGATTAGGGGGATTGCGTAGTGGTCGATGAGTAGGATGAGCAATGTTAGTAAACCAGCCCAGAACATGAAGTTCCACACCATCATGCGTAGTGCTGGTGAATAGTTAAGATACTCCGGAATATAGAGCCATAATATGATCAGCCTGCCTAATGGGGCTCTAAGCGGCCAGTTCGCAACCGACGCTAGAACCGCTCCGTTTAAGATTATGAATGAGAGCCAGAACCCCAAGCTGAACCTGTATTTGTTACGTTTAACTTTTAAGAGCCCTACAGTTGCCCCCGCAGTCGGTACAACAAATAACGGTGAGATGAGAAGCGTATCGGCCATCACTTTGTTGCTGTGAGATTCACCCTCCACGTTCGTATCCTCTAGGATCACCCGGGTCCACCGATCTCTAAAGCCGTAACTTTGCTTGAGGAGGAGACCCGTCTCCCTATCAAACCAATAACCATAACACTCGTAGTATGGAGGAATCCGTATAGAGGGTGACGTGCAAAAGCGTAAGGTTAATCCCACGGCGGGCTTAGCCTCTTCTCCAACAGTAATGGTCTTAAAGCCTACTCCTTCAAAGGTTCCATTCCCTATCTCAAAGACGCTAAGGTCTATAAGAAAATCGTTGTAATACCTATTAAACCATAATGGGACATGACCAACAATTCCTTCAGTAGCTCTAATATTCAAGATTCTCCCGGTAGATGGTACCTCATCAACCCATGTTGAATTCCACCAGTCCTCTTTCCAACTTAAGACGTACGTCTCATTAATCCTTACTATAGGTGTTCCATCAGCTCCTACAGAGGTAGATACGATTCTCCAAGTGTAGGTTCCGTTCTCAACCAGATTATCCGCCACATACTCCTCCACCCTGTACTCGGCGTAGACTCCCGCCTTGACCCATCTAGGTGGAGAAGCCGCAAATGATGGCAGGAACAGGGTTAGGATGAGGAAGTAGCCGATCATGAATACAGCATACGCGATAGCTCCACACACCCAATAAACCCTTTTCATAAACGTTCACCAAACTATTCAGGGGGTTTCTAATTTATTTTTTTGGTTCTGTGCGTTGTCACTTGTCTCTGTTTGTAGTTTCTGGGTTTATCCTAGGAGCTTTTCGCGCATTTCATAATCATAGAGAGGCTTCATGGGTGCTGGGGTGAGCCACCCGGTTTTGGAAGGAAATATTGGTGGTTACCATTGGCTTTAACCGGGGATTGCCCTGTTTTTGGATTTGTTCCTTGCATCTTATATACTCTTCAATAAGAAGCAACTGGTTGTAAACTGGATATGATTTGAAGCGTCCTCTACTCAAACGTAAAATGCCGCTCTAGTTAGGAATCCCTTATTGATGTTACTCAGAAAAGGGCTTGTCAATAACCAGTGACCTACCTGTCAAGATTGATAGAATTATATTTGGCCATTGTATAATTGCATTTGATGAGGCATGGGTTCGGACGATCTCTTCGACGCAATCTCTCATCCGCTGAGGATCGAGATTCTTAAGGAGCTATCAAAAAGACCGAGGCGCTTCGCTGAGATTAAGAGGGAGCTCAAAATAGGGAGCAGTGGACTTCTAGACTTCCATCTGAAGAAGCTTGATGATCTAATCATGATAAATAAGGATGGGTTATATGCTCTGACGGAGAAGGGGTTCGCGGCGCTCCAAGCAGTTGAGGTTGCTAATAAGTATGGCTGGCAGAGAAGATCGTTCTACTTAAACCTCATGGCATTCATATTGATAAATGCTTACTCACTATTGGTAGGCTTCTCTCACACAACGTACTATTGGATGATCGTTCTACCCCTGACGACGGCTTGGATTGTATTCTACAGTTTCTGGACATTCGTAAAGAGAAGAATCCGCCTCAAAAAATCTTAAGTAAATAAGGGGACTTCTCAAATGTTGGGTTCTAAGATTGCTGCGAGGCTTGCCGGCGTTACCAAACGGTATGGGGACATCGTAGCCATCGATCTCCTCAACTTGGAGGTCAAGTGTGGAGAGGCCTTCGGTTTGTTGGGACCCAAAGGTTCTGAGAAATGTTTTAGCGTGGGACGCGGGAAATCAGGATCGTAAGTTTTAATTGGATATGTGAAAGTTTTGGGTTGTGGCGAGGTGTTGGGTGTTTTGGGGGCGGTTTTGGAGGTTTCGGTTTTTGAGGCGTTGTTTTTCCTTTCTGCCTGGTTTTTTGAGGCTGTGGTGGGTGAGGGGTATGGGTGGTATTCTAAGGCTGTGATGATTGTTCTCGGCGTTTTTTGCTTGTTTCTGCATGGATTGCGTGGGAAGTATAATCCGCTTCCTCGGGATTTGGGGTTTAGCTTGAAGTGGAGCGGCTACGTGGCCGTTCTTTTTCTTTCTTGTTCTGTAACGGCTGTCGCTTTCTCCGCGTTTCTTGGGTTTTTTAGGTCCGTTGATGCGGGGGCTTTGCCGCTTGACTTTGTTTGGTTTTTGGTGTTTGTGGGGTTTGCTGAGGAGCTGTTTTTTAGGGGGTATGTTCAGGAGCGGCTTAACGAGGTTTCCACGGGCAAGTTCGGCAGTTTTCTGGGTGTGAGGTTTGAGTGGCATAGGGGGACGCTTATTGCCGGGGTCTTTTTCTTCGGCTTGGCTCATCTCCTAGGGGCTGTGAACCCGCTTACTGGCCGCTTCGCCTTTGACTTGGTTTTGCTGGGGGTTACGGCTTCCGCGTGCTTTATGGGCGTGGTTTTGGGAGTGATTAAGGAGAAGACAGGCGGCGTCCTTCTGCCCGCGGTTATTCACGGGCTACTGGACTTCACCACCTTCGGCGTGGGAAGGGTTACGGGGCTTCTCCTTTCAGGCATCGCAAGCGCGGCTGCTCTGTTCTTGTTTTTCGCGTTTTTCTTTGAAAGGATATTGTTAAGTTAATATGTTGGATAAGCCTAATTCTTTCTGTGCACCGGGTGCACAAACTTTTTCACGCTTATTCCCAATATTCCTCAAATTGACCGGTCACTAGAAGGCTCTCTTAGTTTTCATTCCGAATAAGAGGGGTTGTCGACGATTACTGGTCTTCCTTCCCTCTCTAGGACGAGCTTGGCGAAGCCCGTCTCAGCTATGCTCCCGTAGTCGTGTCCGGCATCGGAGGGGTATATCGCCAAGAAGACGAGTCTGCTCGACCCCACGTTTACCGTTCGGTGGGCGAAGCCCGGGGGAACGTACAGGACCACGTTCGGCCCGATCCTCAAGTGCCTAACCTCGCCTTCACGGTTCTGCATGAGAATAATTCCCTCGCCCTCCAGGCCTATGTACACCTCGCTGGCGTCTTCCTTCTCGTGGAAGTGTCCCTTCGTGAAGTAGTACTCATCGCCAACCTTCCCCGGAAAGATGACGGTGGAAGCCAGACTCAGATGTCCACTCACCGGTTCCTGGGGAACCTCGTAGACCTCGTAGACTTTGGGGTTCTCCCCCCTAGAGAGCTTCTCCTCCACGAGTCTCCTATTGTGGAAGAAGCCGCGTAGGTCGCTTAGCCTCCGCTCCAACCTAACCTTGTAGGGTTTTATCCCGGAAGACCCGCCTAAAACGAGAGAAAAGGGTTCAATCAAAGGCTTCACCATCCACTTAGCTCTTCAACGAGAGGAATGTTGGACTGTCAATAATAATTTTATGTTCTCAGCCGTCTTCGCCGTGAGCTCTTCACGTAGTTTAGGATGAGGCGGGCTTGCTCCTCACCTATCTTACGGGTCTCCATGAGGCTCTTAACGATCTCCGAGATTGTAGTCACCGAGTTGAGCTGGTAGCCCATCCTCTGGAGGTTCTCTCTCCCACCCTGCTCCCTATCGACGACCACCAGAACCGCCTTGACCTCAGCACCCATTTCTTCTAGGGGCCTTATCCCTTCAATCTTTGACTTCCCGTCCGTGACCACGTCGTCGAAGAAGAGGATGCGTTCCCCCTCTTCAACCTCGCCTCCGGCTATACGGCCGGTCAAACCGTACGCCTTAGACTCCTTCCTCACGATGAGGCATGGGATATCGATTCTGCTTGATGCCGCCGCCAATACGAGAGCTCCCTTCAACTCGATGGAGGCAACCTTATCTATCCTCATCCGGGAGGAGAGGTCTACGATCTCCTCAGCTAAAACCTCAACCACGCGTCTGAGGTCCTCAGGCGAAGAGAAGAGCCACGTGAGGTCGATGTAGTAGGGACTCACCAAGCCAGACTTAAGCCTGAACTCGCCGAACTTTAGAGCTTGAGAACTTAATAAGGCGTCCGCGACTATGGATGTCTTGTCGTGCATGCTTCTCCCACCTGAAATCTCAACTTCTACTCTTCACATAGCCGTCTCCAAGCCTCACTATCTCTTCCTCCCTCTCCAAGATGGAGAGCAGATCATCCACAGTCTCCCTTGAGAGACCATACTCCCCCTCAGCCTTCTCATATAAGTCGTCGATGCTGGCCCGTTCCAGCCTCTTCACGAGGGTCAAAATTTTCCTTGAGAGGAGGGCGAGTTCAGGCTTTATTTCCGAGACGGGCCAGGCTCTCTCCAAGAGGAAGAGGGTTATCATCGCCTTCTCGTCCCCCTCCCTGCATAGGACGACGAGCCTCTTTCCGGGAGCCTTCTTACCTACAGCCTCCTCGTATGTTTTTATCTCGAAGTTCTCCCGGACTACCTCAGGCACCTCTTCGAGGCTCTCCACAACGTTCCTACGGAGCCTACCACTCTCATCTATGTATGAGACCGAGACGACGCCGTAGTAGAGGCCTTCAAGCTTCGGGCTTCTCTGGAAGAGCATGGTGCTCCCCTCGAGCTGCGCGAAGGTTTTTCCCGGCGGACACTTAAGAGCCTTCACTATCGCCCTATGCAACTCCTCGTCTGGACAGACTTTGAAGAGCCACCTACCCGTAACGGGGTCCTTTACGTTGTAGAAGCGGACCTCTCCCTCCCTGAGCTGGCGGAGGCTCATGTCGAGCCAAGCATCTCTAGATCGTTCCTCAACCTTAACCACCCTAATGCTCTTGAGCGGAGAGTTCATGCAGTAACCTCCAGAGTATAGAAGGCTGTAGGCGCATTTAATAATTAACTAAAGGGGTGGAAGGAGCTGAAACCGTTATAACCTTATTGGTTTTCCGGCTTCTATCCGCAACCTCGGGAGAAGGTTCTCGATCACCATCCTGAAAGCCTCGAAGACCTCGTCGGCGCTGAGGATATTCGAGTCGATTATCAAGTGGAAGGGTTCGAGGTCTTCTCCGAGGTTGTAGCCATACAACCTCTTATATATGGCTTTGGTCATCCTCTCCCTCTCTCTCAGAGACCTCAGGGCCTCCTCGACGCTCAAGCGGTCCCGCTTAGCTATCCTCTCGGCTCTAACCTCTTCGGAGACCTCCAGCCAAACCTTGAATCCTCCATCGAAGAGCCAAGGCATCGTCCAACTGTCCAAGACGACGTTTCCCTCCCTAGCAAACTCTAGAAGTCTCCTATCGACCTCCCTATCGAAGTCCAACTTGTCCATTCTCTCCCTGAGAAACCTCATGCCCTCCTCGCTCTCCCACCAGTCCCTGCCTCCAACCTTGTAGCCTCTCTCGAGAGCCAAGGCCTTCAAGGCGTCCCCTCCAGAACGGTACTTGAGCCCGTAATGTTTGGCTATCCTCTTGGCTAGGGTGCTCTTTCCGGAGCCAGCCAACCCGCATATACAGATCGTGATCCCCTTCAAGCCTTCAAGCCTCATCTGAAGCCAGCCTTCCTCATCCTCCCCTTAGAAGACCGCTTCGGCCTGCTTGTTCCCCCGCCCATACCACCTTTTACCCCGAGAGCCTTGGACGCCACTGTGCCGAGGAAGTAGGAGCAGATCATGTACCATATCCAGAAGGGTATCTCTATATCTCCTGACCACGGAAAGCCGGGGATGAAAGCCACCGGAGTGTTCCCGTAAAAACCTATCAGAACCGGCCACAAGAGCATGAGTATAATTATGGGTACGAACATGATCGTGAGGCTCTTCGCAGACTCGAAGGCGAGCTTGGACTTAAGCTGGTTTATATGGAGCTCCTGCTTCTTGACTTTGGATAAGAGCTTCTTGTCGCCCGTCCTCTTCGCCCTCTCCATATCCGCCTCCCAGCGCCTCACCTCCCTATGCCAAGCAGAGAGCCTCTCCTGGTTGATGAGCTTAACCCTCATCAAGGTCATCGTCAAGGTTATGGCCGCCGCTATAAGGATCGTGAAGAGCGTTCCATGATCGACCGCTATCTGGAGGAGCCAGTCCCACATTACGGTTCACCTATCCTCCTAAGAGGCGTTGGAGGCGTGGATACATCTCCGTGACCCTCTCCCTCATCAGAATCTGGTAATACTGGTAGATTATGCCGACCGACAAGAGTATGCCCGTCCCCGTCCCGAACGCCCCTAAGAAGTCAGCCGCCGCGGCGAGCGCCCCTACCAACAGCCCCCCTAGAATCGTCACGGTTGGTATGTAACGCTTCAAGATGAGCTCGATGGGCCTCGCCGACCTGCGGAAACCAGGTATCTGCATACCGGCGTCGACGAGCTGTCCAGCAACGGTTTTGGGGTCTAAGCCTCCCACCTCAAGCCAAGTGAGAGAGAAAACGACACAGAAAATTATGAGGAAACATGCGTATATGAGAGACTTAACCGGATTCTCGATCACGTCCGCGAATCCTCGAGGAGCTATCACGTAATAGGCTAAACCCCCCACAGGCGTGATCCTCGCATCCTCACGTTTGAACTGGCCTAGAAGGTTAAGCCAAGGGTTGGAGTTGTCCTGGTTATAAGAGTTCCAGAGTATCTGCGCCACGAAGAAGATGTTACCAAAAAGCGCTGAAGCAAAGATGACAGGCAGGTTAGACACGTATAGAAGTTTGATCGGGTATCTGCCTCTAAAGCCTCTGTAACGCGCGTGGGCCATTGGAAGCTCAACCCTCACGCCCTCCGCGTAGATCACGAAGAGGAAGATGCTGATCGTGGAGGCCAACCCAATAAGCGACGGATGATTCTGGGGGCTGATGAAGATGTCGTTCAGAGTCCTGCCCGTTGCGACGGCTTGGATAAGCGCGGCTATGACCCCTTGGTACCGCATGGGGTCGCTTCCGGGAGCCGGGAATGTTGAGAAGCAGTCAAGCATGATCCTCTGAGCAACCCCGGCAACTATGAAGAGGCTTATGCCGCTTCCTATCCCCCACCCCTTCTGAAGCATCTCGTCCAAGAGCATGAGAATTAAACCGGCCGCGAGGAGCTCAAGGAAGATCACGATCGACTGAGACGGGTTAAGGTTGCCCATAAGCCCGCTGATAAGGTACGCTGAGGCCTGCACACCCGTCATGATTATGGAGAGAACCTTACTCGCGGCCGTGAAGAGCGCCCTATCCTCAGGGTTCGAGAAGTCACACTGGATGAAACCCGACCCGGCTAAGAGTTGGAGTATGATCCCCGCCGTGACTATGGGGCCTATCCCAAGCTCCATGAGAGACCCCTTATTCGACGCGAAGATCACCCTGTAGTAGAAGAGGGAATCTTGGCCTCTCCCCGCCCCGATTCCGTAGAGTGGGACCTCACTCATCACGAGGTAGAGTATGAGGGCAACGGCCGTCCAGAGAATCTTCTCTGCAAACCTCACTCTACGCGCCGGAGACTTCACCTCCGGTATGAACCTCGAGATAGGCTCGAAGGCTTTGAGAAACCTGCCTGCCACGCGTCTCCCCCAAACCTCTTAAGTTATTGATAGCATCGTTTAACCTTAAATCTTTATCATGCAGATATGATCTTGCCGCCGGCCTCCTCTATCTTCTCGGCGGCAGATTCGGAGTAGGCCTCAACCTTAACGGTGACGGGACGGCTTATCCTCCCTCTGCCGAGGAGCTTCGTGTATCCCAGCTCTCCGAGGTCCAAAGTTACCTTAGAAGTCTTCCTTCGCTTTGGGTACAGCCTCCCAAGGAGGTCCTCTAACTCCCCAACGTTTATGACATTCACGTTCCGGTTTAGGCTCTTCGGGGATGTGAAACCCCTCTTCCTGAAGTAATCCGGCTCATACTTAATCACGTAGCTCCACCCATGTTTATGTCGGCCAACCTTCCTTTCACCTTTGGATCCTCCTTTCCTATGCTGGCCAACTCTACCGTAACCACACGTCCTCGAACCACGCAGCTTCCTTATCTTACGAAGCCTATGAGGCATACGTTAACTCCCGCCGGGAGGTTCAAGCGTCTTTTTCGGCAGTCCCCTAACTTTTAGAGTCTAATAGAGATTATTTAGGCTTATATACATTTCCGAGAAACCCTAAAGTCAAAAGGTATTTATCCCGTCCTCAACGTTTATTGACTGCTACTCCTTCAGAAGGTGACGTTAAGCTTGGACTCGGACATTAGGGTTGTGAAGCTTGAACCTTACTTCAAGAAAGACAAGCTCCGCGTACCATTAAAATTTGGTAAGGTTGTGATGACGGACGTAACCTCCTTAATCGTTAAGGCCACTGTAGAGAATAAGAGGGGGGAGGTGGCGGAAGGCTTCGGCGCTATGCCCCTAGCCGATAAGTGGGCCTTCCCGAACCCCTCAATCCCTTCCGAGAAGAAGGTTGAGGCGATGAAACTGATCGCTGAGAAGGCTTGCAACCTCCTAGAGGAACGCGCAGGCCTGAAGTACATGCACCCCATCGATATAATGCTTGGAATGCGAGACGATATACTTAAGGTAGCGAAGAAAGCTGACAGAGAGGCTAAACTGGAGGCGAAGACCCCCATCCTCGGGGTCCTCGTCTCAACCTCGCCCATGGACGCAGCTCTCCACGACGCCTTCGGGAGGGTTAACGGAATCTCCTCCTACGAAGGCTACGGCCCAGAATACATGAATCACGACCTCAGCCTATACTTGGGAGAGGAGTTCAGAGGCAGATACATATCAGATTATATAAGGCCGAGGTATGTGGATGAACTTCCCGTCTTCCATCTCGTAGGTGCCCTAGACAAACTGACTAGGGACGAGGTTGATGCCAGCGACCCGAAGGACGGGCTTCCGGTCAGCCTAGACGAATGGATAAGGAGGGACGGCGTCTACTGCTTTAAGGTTAAGCTCAGCGGAGTAGACATCGACTGGGACGTCGAGAGAACGAAGGCCGTCGCCGAGGTCGCCCAGGAGGTCCTCGGAGAGATGGGAGTAGAGCGGTTCTACCTCTCCGCAGACGCCAACGAGATGAATCCCGGACCCGAAGCAACCCTCGAATACTTAAGAAGGCTGAGGAGGGCCTCACCCTTAGCCTTCCAGAGCCTCCTGTACCTCGAGCAACCCACGGAGAGAGAATTAACCCGCCACATGTTCTCCATGAAAGCCGTCTCAAAGGTTAAACCCGTGCTGGCCGACGAAGCCGTCACAGACCTCAAGAGCCTCGAGCTAGCACTTAAGCTAGGATGGTCCGGAGTCGCAGTTAAGACATGCAAATGGCACTCATCAAGCCTCATATACATAGCCAAGATGGAACACCAGAAAATCCCATACTCAATACAGGACCTCACATGCCCAGGATTAGCCTTGATCCATTCGGCGAGCCTAGCTGCCAGAACAAACCCGATCATGGGGTTCGAGTATAACGCTAGGCAGTACCTGCCCTTCGCCTACAAGGAAATCCAAGAGAGGCATGAGAGCCTCTTCAAGGTTGAAGGCGGCCTAGTCAAAACCGAGACTCTAAGCCCTCTAGGACTAGGATACTCTATAGAAAGCCTCAAGATAGAGCCGCTATGAGAGTTGCTATAAAACGTCCCGAGTTAAACTCTATATTTTTCATTCGTAAACACTTTTATTTTTGGTATGGGCCCTTGGTTTATTGGTGTCCGCATTATTGCAAGTAGACGAAAAGAAGATCGCCAGCGAACTGAAGGGAAACACACTCCTAGTTTATTGGGAGATGCTGAAGTCCCCGAACAGCCCCCTCGGGGTTAGAGAACTCCAGAGGAGAGTAGGCTTCTCCAGCCCAGCCCTAGCAGCTTACCACCTGAACAAGCTCGTGGACCTCGGCCTCGTCGTGAAAGAGAGAGGCGACTACAAGCTTGTAAGAGAGGTGAAGGTTGGAGTTCTCAAGCAGTTCATAAAGATAGGAACCCTTATGCTTCCGAGA
>LUCD01000034.1 GCA_001593925.1 Candidatus Bathyarchaeota archaeon B26-1 | reverse complement strand
AAGCCAAGAAAGACATTATCTCATAAACTTTGGAGGTTTATATGTGGAAGAATCTGCTACTAAGGAATTTAAAGAGGCTCTCTATAAAGCAGGTGTAGACCTAATAGGCATAGCCAATATAGAACGGTTTGATGAATTACCACTTAATAAGCATCCGAAATCTATTTTTCCCGAAACTAAATCTGTGGTAGTATTGGGCAGACGAATTACGCGAGGAACATTACGAGGAGTAGAGGAAGGAACACAATTTAATACCTATAATCTCTATGGGTATTCTTGGTTGGAAGATAGATTTCTTGCCTACGTTACGTACGAAGCTGTAGTATTCTTAGAGGATAATGGATGGGAGGCTGTTCCCTTGCCCGGATTACCGTCCGAAATACCTCCCATGGGCATACCTGTTCGTGCTGGTAGTCCACCCCCGAACGTATTTTTGGATTTAGAAGATGCGGCGGTTCGAGCGGGGTTGGGTGAAATAGGATATTGCGGAGTCCTGCTTACACCTAAGTTTGGTCCCCTCCAACGAGTTCATGCGATTTTAACCGATGCCCAGCTTAAACCAGACCCCATTTCAACGTCAACAATATGTGATGAATGTAAAATTTGCTCTAAATATTGTCCATTAGGAGCATTTATAGGTGAACGAGAGATCTCCATTTGCGGGAAAAAAATGACGGTTGCAGAAATAGATTACTCAAAATGTAATATATGTAAAAATGGAGCGGTGCCTAACAGACATTACAAATCCGCGAAGCCTGATCGAATAGCCGCGCTGTGCGTACGGAGTTGTCTAGACCACCTAGAAAGAGCGGGAAGAATAAAGAGTAGATTTAATGAACCCTTTAGGAAACGTGAACCTTGGGCGCTTGACGAGTTAGGACGACGAGTTAACATCTGAGTCTAGGATGGTTAAATTGCAATCAAAAGTATTAACCAAAGAAAAATTGAAGAATTACGCCTATTCTTTAGGCATAGATCTTGTAGGAATCGCAAACATAGAACGTTTTAAGAATGCTCCGCCAAGAATGAATCCAGCTAACATGTTTCCAGACGCAAGATCTGTAATTGTAATAGCACGTCGAATTCCAAGGGGAAGCTTGAGAGGAATAGAGGAGGGCACTAACTGGGTAAGCTACACCTATTTTGGATATCACGGATTGTTAAACACATTGTTTATACAGAAACCTCTATATGAGTTAGCCTGCTTCATAGAAGACCATGGATATGAAGCTATGCCATACTACTCTGGTGTGCCTGAAACTCAGCCCCCCATAGAACCTCTGAGGCCCGGAGCAGTAGCACCTAACGTGGAGTTGCATATCCGTATAGCCGCGCTTGCCGCTGGTCTCGGAGAAATAGGCTGGTCAAAGGTTTTCCTAACCAAAAAATTCGGTCCTCGGCAAAGGCTTCACGCTATAATAACGGATGCTCCTTTAGAACCAGATCCATTGGTTACACCTGGTAGCATATGTGATAGATGTATGGCTTGTGTGTATAACTGTCCTTCCGATGCTATTCCGCATATAAAAGAACGAAAGATAGAGAGCGTAGTGATCGAAGGAGTAAAATATGAATGGGCCGCTGTGGATGTCGGTAGGTGTTGCTTAAGCGTCCATGGTGGAGATAAACGAGTATCCCCCTTCCTAGCAAAGGACTTTCCAGGCCTAATGTTTGACGCTAGAAAGCAAAAGATGTCCGAAGAAGAGGCTTATAAATTCTGTTGGACGCTCTCGACCAGAAAATTTAGAAAGACGAAGGAGTTTCCTTCGGGTTATATAGTTGAGGGACACGCTATGTTGCAGAAATGGGGCGTTGGAGGTAGCTACAATCTTTGCGCAGGTCGAGGTTGCATCAGAAGCTGTATGGATCATTTAGAAAAAACTAATAGAATAAAGCAAACGTTTCGTAATGGTTCCTTTATTAAACGTCCGCGCTGGCTACTTCCAATCATGAAATAAAACTAATAAATCACAGATTCATTCGATTTTTGACAAAACGTTCTATTCGATACTGTCAACTCGTTCAGGGGAAATAGTGAGCGAACGCCTAACATTGGGGAATCATTAGGGTTAAAAGGCTTCGGTTATTGAGGGCGTTCAGACCTTCTCTTCCGGCTCTTGAGGAGCAGCTTATTTATCCCTTCTATCATGGCTTCTACGCTGGCCATGACTATGTCTTCACGTGCACCCCTAGCTGAGACTATGTTGCCGTACTTGTCCTCAACCTTTATCACAACCTCGGCTACCGCGTCGGATCCTCCCGTCAGGGCTTCAAGCCTGTACTCCCTCAACCTCACGTTGACGAGATTGTCCGTTATCTTCTGTATGGCCTTTATCGCGGCGTCTACGGGTCCGACACCGGTCTCCGCCGCCACATACTCCTTTTCGTCCAGCATGAGCTTAACCGAGGCTGTTGGGATCACCCTTATCCCAGTTATCACCGCTAGGTCTATAAGATCGACCGCCCGCTCTTCAGATACTCCTCCCATCACGGCTCTGGCTATCGCGAAGAGGTCGGCGTCCGTCACCGTCTTTCCTTTATCTCCGAGCTCCTTAACCCTCTTCACGATCTCTTTGAGCTGCTTCTCCGTTGGGTGGATTCCAGCCTCTCTCAGTTCAGCCCTTATCCCGTGTCTACCTGCAAGCTTACCGGCTATGAGCTTACGGCGTCTCCCAACGAGCTCCGGACTGATAGGCTCGAAGGTCAAGGGCTTAATCACCACACCTTTCGTGTGGATTCCAGACTCATGCGCAAAAGCGTTCTCACCGACTATAGCCTTGTTCGGCTGGATCGGAACCCCTGTGAGGCGGGAGACGAGCTTAGAGGTCTCATAGAGCAGCCGGGTGTTCACGCCGGTTCTCAACTTATAGATCATGTGGAGGCCCATCACCACCTCTTCTAGGGCCGCGTTTCCAGCCCTCTCGCCGAGACCGTTAACCGTGACGTGGACTTGGGCGGCTCCGCCATCCACTCCGGCTAGAGAGTTTGCCACGGCTAGGCCGAAGTCGTCGTGGCAGTGGACGCTTAACGGAACCTTCAGCGTCTCGCGTAGTCTGCTTATAAGCCGCCGCATCGAATCTGGGTTCATTATCCCGACCGTGTCCGGTATGTTGATCCTGTCGGCTCCAGCCTCCTCGGCGGTCATGCAGACCTTCCTTAGAAAGTTGAAGTCTGTTCTGGTAGCGTCCATAGGAGAGAACTCGCAGATGACTCCGTGGTCCTTGATGTACTGGACCGCCTCGAAGGATTTCTCTAAGACCTGCTCGGGGGTGATGTTCAAGGCGTATTTCATCTGGACCTCGGAGGTGGAGATGAACGTATGTATCGAGTCTACATCGCAGGAGAGAGCGGCGTCTATATCGCTCTTTATAGCCCGTGTTAAGGCGCATATCTCCGCTTTGAGTCCGGCGTGTGCTAGTTCTCTGACGGCTTTCCGTTCTCCCTCAGAGGCGGAGGGGAAACCGGCCTCTATAACGTCGACTCCCAGCTTGTCGAGCTGAACCCCTATCTCGAACTTCTCTTCAGGCGTCAGGGATACTCCCGGCGTCTGCTCTCCATCCCTGAGGGTTGTATCGAAGATTCTCACGTACCTCTCCAAGTTTGGGTCACCTTCACACCTACCATTAAAGATTCAACTCTAAAACCTAGAGCGCCATAATATCTCTCTCGAGAACGTCCACGGAGATCGGGGAGGAGCAAACCGACTAAACCTTTCCGGAATAACCCAGATGATTCTCTAATGGTGTAGGAAATTACTCCTCCTTATACGCTTCTCCCCCATCTTCCAGCTTCTATGAAACGAGAGATATTCAGTAGAGTTTTTTATATAAAAAGTTTTCCTCAACCAGTTCTGATAACTTATCGGTTGGTGTGATTTGAATTTGAACTTTTCCTTATGAGTGAGTGTCGCTTGTTTGTCCCCAGTTCTAGGTCTAAATTCGCTTCTTCTGCTACAATCGGATGATTTCATAGTGGCTGTTCGTAAGGATCAGACCTCAACCGAGTTCGCTGAAAGCCGGATCAAAGCATGGTTTGCAAAGTAGGAATAGAAACGAGCCCCGAAGAGGAGGGTTGGAAAAGTTAATATTGCTGGTGGAGGCGTACTGAGAGGCTTAACATTTAAAACTTATGATCTCCTCAGCTACGGCCTCGCCGACCTCCAAGGTTTTTAGGCTGCCACCGAAATCTGGGACGGTTAGACCCTTACGCAGGGTCTCGGCGACCCCAAACTCCACGGCGGAGGCGGCACATTTACAGGCGGGGTCTCCGTAACGTTCACTGAGCCACTCCAACATCATCTTCGCCGCTAGGATCATGGAGCACGGGTTAGCTGTGTGCTTTCCAACCCTTGTAGGAGCGGACCCGTGGACCGGTTCAAAGATGGCGTATCTATCCCCTATGTTCGCTCCCGGAGCCATCCCCAGCCCCCCGACGAGCTGAGCCGCCTCGTCTGAGAGTATGTCCCCGAACATGTTAGTGGTCACTATGACATCGTATTTCTGCGGCTCCTTTATCAGCCTCATCGAGGCCGCGTCGACATACTGCTCGTCGAATGTTATCTCCGGATACTCCTTGGCTATTTCCCTGCAGACTTCCGCGAAGAGGCCGCACGTCACCCTCATGACATTCGCCTTATGGACCGCCGTTACCCTCAGCTTCTTTCCCCTCCCCTTGGCGAGCTCAAAGGCTTTCCTAGCTATACGTTCACAGCCTCTCCGCGTTATAACCCTCAAACCTAAAGCTACGCCGTTCAGGGTGAACTCGAACCCCTTGTAGAGGCCCTCCGTGTTCTCCCTGACGAAGACTAGGTCTATGTCGTTCCTTAAGCATGGGACTCCCGGATAGGACTTTATCGGCCTTATGTTGGCGTAGAGGTCGAAGAGCATGCGTAGCCTCACTATCACGTCGGCGGCAGTCTCGCCTACCGGCCCCTTTAAGCAGACGTGCGACCTCCTTATAGCCTCGATCGTCTCCTCCGGGAGGGCGACCCCCCTCCTCTCGAAACATCTGTCTCCAGCCTCCAACTCCACGAATTTGAGTCTCAGCCTGAACCTCCTCTGAACGGCGTCTAACACTTTGAGCGTGGTCTCGGTCAACTCCGGTCCGATCCCGTCTCCAGGGATCAACGCCACCCTATACGTGGCCACGTCTTCCAAGCCTCCTCTTCAAGTGTTCTATTAGGCCTCCATCCTTAATTATGTTTAAGAGGAACTCCGGGAGCTTTAGGGCTTGGAAGGTTAATCCCTTCGTGTCGTTCCTAACCTTCCCCTCAGCTAGGTTGACGGTTAATCTGTCGCCGGGGCTCACCATCCCCGAGACCCCGGGACACTCGAGAACCGGCAGACCTATATTCACGGCGTTCCGGTAGAATATTCTGGCGAAGGACTCGGCTAGTATGCATCTGACACCCGCGTACTTGAGGGCTAATGGGGCCTGCTCCCTGCTCGAGCCGCAACCGAAGTTTCTCCCAGCGACCACTATAACGCCCCTCCTAGCCTTGGAGGGGAACTCCGGGTCGAGGCCTTCCATGGCGTGCCTCGCCAGCTCCTCCGGGTCTAGGGTCGTCAAGTATCTGCCCGGGATTATGACGTCGGTGTTTACGTCGTCGCCGAAGACCACGGCTTCACCCTTAACTATCAAGTTCACGCCTCCGCCATCAGCCTTCTAGGGTCAGTTATCTCACCTGTGACAGCTGAGGCCGCAACCGTAGCTGGAGAAGCCAGGTAGATCGAGGCCTCCGGGCTTCCCATCCTCCCAACGAAGTTCCTGTTAGACGAGCTTATGCAGGTCTCACCCGGAGCCAAGAGGCCCATGTGGCCTCCGAAACAGGCTCCGCATGTAGGATTGCAGACGTATGCTCCAGCCTTAACGAAGACCTCGAGGAGCCCAAGCTTTAGGGCTTCCAAGTAAACCTCCTGAGAGGCAGGGGTTACTAGAAGCCTAACTCCCTCCTTGACCCTCCGCCCCTTCAGGATCGCGGCGGCCACAGCTAGGTCTTCTGTGCGCCCGTTCGTGCATGAGCCTATGAAAGCCTGGTCTACGGGTGTGCCCTCGACCTCCGAGACCGGTTTAACGTTGTCCACTGCGTGTGGACAGGCAACCTGAGGCTCTAGGCTTGAGACTTCGAACTCCAGCCTCTCCTCGTATTCGGCGTCTGGGTCGCTTCTGAGCGGGTTGATAGGCTTGCTGGTTCTGCTCTCGACGTAGGCTATGGACGCTTCGTCAGGGTTGATTATCCCAGTTTTGGCGCCCATCTCCACGGCCATGTTGCAGAGGGTCATGCGGCCGCTTACGCTCATCCCCTCTACGGTTGGGCCTGCGAACTCCAACGCCTTGTAGATGGCTCCGTCAGCTCCAATCTCGCCTACGATCATGAGTATGACGTCCTTTGGGGTTACGAACCTCTGAAGCCTGCCGGTCACGTGGACGAGGATCGTGGATGGCACCCTCAGCCATATCTTACCCGTGGCGAAGACAGCCGCCATCTCCGTTGACCCGATACCCGTCGCGAATGCTCCTAGGGCGCCGTAGGTGCATGTATGCGAGTCGGCTCCAACTATGAGCTCGCCGGGCCTGACGTGACCCTTCTCCATCATAACTTGATGGCAGACTCCTCCCTGTCCAACGTCGTATAGGCGTGTTCCCTGCTCCTTAGCGAACTCCCTCATGATCTTGTGGAGTATGGCTGACTCAACCGAGTCCGCTGGAACCTGATGGTCCAGAACCATCACTATGCCGTCTTTATCCCAGACCCTCTTGACACCTATCTTGCGGAAGGCCTCTATGGCTAAGGGACCTGTTATCTCGTTGACCATGGCTACGTTGACTCTGGCGTCTACGATCTCTCCCGGAGCCACCTCTTCCCTCCCAGAAGCGAGAGCCAATATCTTCTCTGAAATGTTCATGAAGCGCACCTTTAAGGCCGGCGGCCCTCTACTTCTCGAGTCCAGCCATCCTACGTATGGCTCTGCCCACCTTCTCGATCTCCAGGTTCTCCGTGGCTTTCATGAGTTCTTTGAGTCTCTTCTCGCCTGACTTGTGTTCTCTTATCCATTCCTCCGCGAATCTCCCGCTCTGAACTTCTTTGGCGGCCTTCCTCATGTTCTCTTTAACATGTTCGTCGATGATCTTCGGTCCTACGGTTAGTCCTCCATACTTCGCCGTGTCGGAGATCGCCTTGAGCATGCCTGTGAAGCCCCTCCGGTAGATGAGGTCCATGATGAGCTTGGCTTCGTTGCACGCTTCGAAGTAAGCTAGTTCCGGGGGGTATCCCGCCTCAACCAGAACCTCGAAACCGCACTTGATCAGTTCGATCAGGCCTCCTACGAGGACCGTCTGTTCACCTATCAGGTCGCTCTCGGTCTCATCCTTGAATGTTGTCTCCAAGACTCCGGCTCTGGTGCATCCGAGAGCCTTCGCGATGGCGAGGGCTGTCTCCTTAGCCCTCCCCGTATAATCCTGATGCACAGCTATGAGCGCGGGAACACCGAAGCCTTCGAGGTAGGTCTCCCTAACCCTGATTCCCGGGCCCTTCGGAGCCACCATTATGACATCGACGTTCTCGGGAGGGTTTATCTGCTTGAAGTGTATGTTGAAGCCGTGGGCGAAGTCTAGAGTCTTTCCTTCATAGAGATTCTCTTCGATCGACTCTCTATAGACCTCAGGCTGAACCATGTCGGGTATCAAGAGGAGGATAACGTCGCCGATCTCAGCCGCTTTGGGGATGGGGTAGACCTTGAAGCCGTCCTTCTCCGCCCTCCTCCACGAGTTTCCTCCAGGCCTAAGACCTACTATGACATTTAGGCCTGAGTCCCTCATGTTCTGGGCTTGGGCGGAGCCCTGGCTTCCGTAGCCGATAACGGCTATGGTCTTTCCTTCCAAGGTTTTTAGCGTCGCATCCCGGTCGAGATAAACCTTTGTTGTCAACACCTCAACATCCCTTCTCTTTGGTAGTAGACTAATAGAAATCTCTCATAATATTTTAATGGACTTCGCTCCTCTGGAGAGAGCTGTTATCCCCGTTCTCGCAATCTCCTTGACGCCGAATGGCTTCATCAGCTCGATGAACGCGTCGAGCTTATCCGAGTCTCCAGTTATCTCGATTATCATGGAGTCGGTTGAGACGTCGACTATGCTGGCCCTGAAGATGTTAACGTAGTTTATGATGTCTGATCTAGCCCTAGTGTCTGGGCTGTAGACTTTGATCAGGGCGAGCTCCCTAGAAACCGTGTTCTCGGGGTGGAGTCGGCTCACCTTCACGACGTCGATGAGTTTCGCCAGCTGCTTGATCATCTGCTCAACCACCTTCTCATCCCCTCTTACGGTTATGGTCATCCTAGCCAAGTCTCTAGGTTCTATAGGCCCTACGGAGATGCTCTCTATGTTGAAGTTTCTCCTCCTGAACATGTTCGAGACCCTGTACAGGACGCCGGGCTTATGCTCTACTATGGCGGCTATTATGTGGGTTTGCTCCTCATTCGTCGTCATTCAATCATCTCCTTGAGGCTCTTTCCCGGAGGAACCATCGGGAGAACGTTCTCTTCAGGCGGGATCGGAACATCTATAACCGTGGTTACGTCGAGGCGCATAGCTTCCTTAACGGCCTTGACGAACTCCTTCAGCGACCCAACCCTTACGCCTTGGGCTCCGTAAGCCTCAGCCAACTTAACGAAGTCAGGTATACCTTTCAGGTCTACGGCTACGTACCTCTCGTCGAAGAAGAGCCTCTGCCACTGGGCAACCATCCCCAAGGTTGAGTTGTTCAGGATCACCACGGTTACGGGTATGTCCTCAATAACCGAGGTTGCGAGTTCCTGCTCGGTCATCCTGAAGCTTCCGTCCCCAGCGATGTCCACGACGAACCTGTCCGGACGAGCCGTCTTCGCCCCTATAGCGGCTGGGAAGCCGAAGCCCATCGTCCCGAGGCCCCCGGAGCTGATGAAAGTTCTAGGCTTGTACGTTTTGAAGTATAGGGAAGCCCACATCTGGTTCTGGCCGACCTCCGTTGTCACGATGGAGTCTACCGGAATTATCTTCCTCAGCTCCCTCAACAATCTAGGAGGTTTGAGCTTTTCATCTCGGGATTCTAAGAGCTCCTCGTACTGTTCCTTCAGCTCCTTGACCCTTCTGAACCACGCGGTCTCTCCCCTTTTCTCGGCTCTGCTGGCTAAGACTTCGTAGAGCGCTCTCAGAGCCTTTTTAGCGTCGGCCACGATTGGGATGTCGACATCGACGTTCTTCCCTATCTCCGCGGAGTCTATATCGATGTGGATTATCTTCGCGTCGCGGCAGAAAGTGTCGAGGGTTCCGGTTGACCGGTCTCCAAACCGCGTTCCAACAGCCAAGAGAACGTCAGCGTCGAGGATCACACTGTTCGCCGCACGCGACCCATGCATACCTATACATCCGAGAGAGAGCGGATGGTTCTCAGGGATGGCTCCCTTCCCCATGAAGGTTGTGACCACGGGAGCCATGAGGAACTCGGCGACCTTTAAAAGTTCGGGAGTCGCGTTCGAGAGGATCACCCCTCCCCCAGCCAGTATGACCGGACGCTCAGCCTCGAGGAGGGCGTCAACGGCCTTCTTGACCTGCAGGGGGTGGGGGTTCGTCACGGGCTTGTAGCCTCGAATCTCAACCTTCCCGGGGAACTCGACCTCAGCCCTCTCCGTCTGGATGTCCTTTGGGAAGTCCAGAAGAACCGGGCCCGGCCGACCCGTGGTCGCGATGTAGAAGGCTTCCTTCACCACCCTTGGAACCTCAGAGACGCTTGTCAGCTGGTAGTTATACTTGGTTATGGGGGTTGTTATGCCGATTATGTCGGCTTCTTGGAAGGCGTCCCTCCCAATCATGTACGCGGTGTTTGAGGACCTCCGGTTCACCTGGCCAGTTATGGCTATTACTGGGGACGAGTCCATGTAGGCGGTGGCTATTCCTGTGACAAGGTTTGTGGCTCCGGGGCCGGAGGTGGCCATGCAGACCCCTGGTCTACCTAGGGCGCGGGCGTACCCGTCGGCGGCGTGGGCCGCGCACTGCTCATGCCGGACAAGTACGTGCCTGATTCCGGAGTCGCGTAAGACGTCGTAGACGGGCATTATGGCTCCTCCGATTATGCCGAAGATCACCCTAACCCCTTCGCGTTTTAAGGTTTCGACCAAGGCTTCGGCTCCAGACATCTCAACCATCCATCATGCCTCCTTTTATGATGTGTACTCGCATAGTGTTCCTGTGAAGAATCCACATGGAGGTTGTGAGGGAAAGTTAAGTCTGCAGAATAGTATCTAAAGTCTTCATCGGCTATGAATGAAGCGATTCCTCCGTACCCGGCTATCCCTCACTTTTTGGCCTCCATCGGAACGAAGCAATTATCATTATACGTCTTCCCCTTAAAAACTTTTTGAATGGCTAATACTATCCGGAGTTTTTCTCGTGGTTCACCACGAGCACGTTCATCCCGCTCAGCATCGCCTCCACGCTGGCCATAACTATGTCCTCGTGGACCCCCATCGCCGTGGCAACCCTGTCCCCCTTCCTGAGTCGAACCGTGACCTCCACCATCGCGTCCGTCCCTCCTGTAACAGCGTTGACATGGTACTCCTCTAGGCGGATGGGCTCCACAGCCGAGACAGCCTTCCTAACGGCGTTGATCGCCGCGTCAACCGGCCCAACCCCGGTAGCCGCCTCCGTTAGAACCCTGCCGTTCATGTTCAGTCTTACGGAGGCCGTGGGGGTTACGTGGTCTCCCGTGACAACGGTTAGCTCCTCAAGTTTTATGGCTCTAAACTTAGGTAGTCCCATAACCGACTCAGCTATGGCGAGAAGATCGGCGTCGGTCACCCTCTTACCCTTATCGCCTATAGCCTTGACCCTGAGGAATATCTCTTTGAGCTGGTCATCTGTTGGGTGAAGCCCCATCTCCTCTAGAACGGCCTTGATCCCCCTTGAGCCCGCGTGTTTTCCGGCGGCAAGCCTCCTCGTCCGCCCGACGATCTCGGGCGGAATGGGCTCATAAGTTAGGGGCTCCGAAAGTATCGCATGTGTGTGGATTCCGGACTCGTGGACGAAGGCGTTCTCGCCGACTATGGCCTTGTTCGGCTGGACCGGCATGCCCGTTACTCTGGAGACGAGCATCGACGTCTCGTATAGGAGTTCAGGCTTAATCGACGTCTCTACATTGTATAGGAGTTTTAGGGCTACGACGACCTCTTCTAGGGCCGCGTTTCCAGCCCTCTCGCCGAGACCGTTAACCGTGACGTGGACTTCGTCCGCGCCGGCTCTGAGGGCGGCTATCGAGTTGGCTACGGCCATGCCGAAGTCGTCGTGGCAGTGGACGCTTAACGAGACGCTTGGGAACTCATCTCTCAACTCAGAGAAGAACTGGTACGTCCTCTCGGGGGTGAGTATTCCAACGGTGTCGCAGGGAGATACTATGTCAACTCCGGCTGAGACGGCTTCAGCTATTATCTCCTTGAGGAAGCCCATATCGCTCCGCGTCGCGTCTTCAGCCCCGAACTCAACCTTTAAACCGTGATCTTTCGCGTACTCAACGCATTTTTTCACGAGGCTGAGTACCTCTTCCCTACTCTTCCGCAGCTTATGTTTTAGGTGCATGTCCGAGGTCGGGATCACTAGGAAGACCGCGTCTGCGCCGCTCTCAATCACGGCGTCTATGTCCCGTTTCACACCCCTCGCGAAGCTATATATCTCGGCTTTAAGCCCCTCCCCGGCTATGAGCTTTATCGCCTCCATCTCACCCTTGGACGCAGCTGCAAAACCCGCCTCGATCGAGTCGACTCCTAGAAGGTCGAGCTGCCTAGCTATCTTCAATTTCTTGTCGGGTGTCAGAGAAATTCCAGGCGTCTGTTCACCGTCTCTCAGTGTGGTATCAAAAATCCTTATCTTCTCGGCGAACCTACTACTCGATAAAGCGATACCCCATTTTTTAGACCTCGAGGAAAATAAAGTTTCGTTAATAATATAAAAGGTTTTCGATCGTTCTAGGACGGTGGTAACTTAAGACTTTAGTCGTACCTTTTCCTTACTTATCTTATGTTTGGTGTTATGGGTTGTTAAGCGCTTCCATATCTTCGAGAGGGATAGGGTTCCTTTAGACCTTAAGTTGCCACGTCCAACACAAGCCAAAAAATACCAAAAAATATATACAACAAAGCTTATAAACGATTAACAGGATTTTAAAAAAAGGTGGTTTAAATGTTAAGGAAAACTGTTAGCACATGCCTACTGTTGATATTGGTTGCGTCGATTGTCATCTCGATGCTACCGGCTCCGACGGTGGCGCAGG
The DNA here is from genome assembly GCA_001593925.1 of Candidatus Bathyarchaeota archaeon B26-1. Lineage (GTDB taxonomy): Archaea > Thermoproteota > Bathyarchaeia > Bathyarchaeales > B26-1 > B26-1. The sequence continues at coordinate 16,271 of LUCD01000034.1, read as the reverse complement.
AGATACCGCAGGGACCGTGGGTAGATGAGATTATCTTTTCCGAGGAACCCGACATGGCTAAAGCTATTACAAGGCTTGAAGAAGGGGACTTACACACATACTTCTATGGACTTACCGACCCTGACCTCTTCAGAAGAATTAAGATCTCACCAGAGCTTTGGTACACGTTCTCCTATGGAAGCTATAACGAGCTCACCTTTAACCCTGTGGGTCCAGAGTTCCCCGCAACTGGAAAGCTTAACCCCTTCAGCGTCCCGAGGATAAGGGAGGCTATGAACTACCTAATCGATAGGAAGTACATTGCGGAGGAGATATGTGGAGGTCTTGCTGTTCCAAGGTACACAGCTCTAACTCCATCCTTCCCAGATTATGCGAGGCTGGTGGACACAGTCAGGGAGATTGAGGTTGAATACAGTTACGACCTCGAGAAGGCTAGGGCGATAATAAGTGAGGAGATGGAGAAGCTGGGAGCTGAATTGGTGGACGGGAAGTGGTACTACAAGGGTGAACCAGTCACGTTGATATTCCTGATAAGGGTTGAGGATGAGAGGAGGGAGATAGGAGACTACGTATCGGCCCAACTCGAGAAGGTAGGCTTCACAGTAGATAGACAATACAAAACCAGTGCGGAAGCGGCTCCCCTCTGGATATTAGGAGACCCAGCCGATGGGAAGTGGCACATCTACACGGGAGGCTGGGTAACAACAGTCATCGCCAGGGATCAATCCTACAACTTCGACTTCTTCTACACCCCAAGGGGGTTACCATTCCCACTATGGCAGGCTTACACGCCAGATCCAGAATTTGACGAGGTAGCGAAATGGTTAGGGATAGCGAACTACACCACATGGGATGAGAGAAACGAGCTGATGCGTAAAGCGCTCAGACTATCGATGAAAGACTCAGTTAGGGTCTGGCTCGTAAACTCCATAACAGTATGGACAGCCCGAAACGAACTGGAGTTGACATGTGACCTAGCTGGAGGATTCTACGGCGCCAGACTGTGGCCCTACACCATCAGGTTTAAGGGGACTGTTGGGGGCACGGTTAAGATAGCCACCCATACTCTGCTCATAGACCCATGGAACCCTGTTGGAGGGAGCAACTGGATCTACGACCAGATGATAATCCGAGCTACCTATGACCCGTCATTGATGGCTGACCCGTTCACTGGGTTGTATTGGCCTCAACGCATAAAGAACGCTGAGGTTTACGTTAAGAGTGGACTGCCTGTGGTAAAGACATTGGATTGGTTAACCCTCAACTTCGTTGATGAGATTACTGTTCCAACCGATGCATGGTACGGCTGGAACGCCACAACGAAGAGTATAGTAACGGCTCCGCCTGGAACCACAGCCAAGGCTAAGGTTGTAGTCCACTTCGAGGATACACTATTCAAGAATAAGTTCCACGATGGAACCAACATGTCACTGGCAGACTTCATCTTCAACTTCATAATAACATTCGACAGGGCGGATAACGCAAGCCCAATATACGATGAGGCTTACGTCCCAGACTTCGAGTCCTTCAGGGAGGTCTTCAAAGGGTTCAAGATAATAAGCGAAGACCCACTGGTAGTTGAGTACTACACGGATATGATATACCCAGATGCTGAGTGGATAGTCACAGAAGCGGTCGACTGGTTCGACCCAGAGATGACGTTTGGTCCATCACCATGGCATATGGTAGCCATAGGAATGTTAGCTGAACAGGAGAAGAAACTGGCGTTCACAGCCGATAAGGCTTCAGCCTTAGAGGTTGAGTGGATGAGTTACATAGCTGGTCCATCTATACCCATACTTGAGGAGATGCTAGATGAAGCCATAGACACAACCTTCATACCCTACAAGGAGGTGCTAGGAGAATACATCACGGATGCTGAGGCTCTAGCCAGATACCAAGCGTTGAAGGCTTGGTATGAGGATAAGGGACACTTCTGGGTTGGTTATGGACCCTTCTACTTGGACAGTGTAGATCCAACCGCCAAGGTTGTCGTCATAAAGGCTTTCAGGGAGCACCCGGACAAAGCCGATAAGTGGGCAGGCTTCGCCGAACCGATGATACCAGAGGTCAGCGTGACAGCGCCGGCGATAGTTGACCAAGGCTACGAGACAGAGTTCACGGTCGAGATAACCTATAAAGGCGACCCATACAAGATCGAGGACATGGACTTCGTGAAGTATCTCATAATAGGACCAGCTGGGGAGATATCCGTTGTAGGCACAGCCACACCCATCAAGGATGGTGAATGGAGGATAACCCTCTCAGCAAACGATACCCTAGCCTTATTACTAGGCTCAAACGAGATCGAGGTTATAGCCTCATCCAAGCTAGTGAGCATACCATCATCCGTCAGAGCCTCATTCGTCGTATCAGGCTTGAGGAAGGAGTTTGAGGGGAGACTTGAGGATCTGGAGGCTACCTTTGATGCTTTAATCTCACAGCTTGAAGAGACGCTGACTAACCAAACAGCCTTGATCTCCGACCTAGAGGGAGAGATAGAAAACCTGAGAGCAGCCTTAGCATCGCTGAGCAATACTGTCACTATGTTGATAGCTGTAGCCGCCATCTCCATAATAATTGCTCTCATAGGCGTGGTTATGGCGATCAGAGCCCGTAGGCTCACCATAACCTAATCCAGTTACGTGACACCCTCACCCACCTTTTTTATTGGAGAACTCCCCTCCAGTATAGATCAAATCATGCGAAAGGTATTTTAGTTCCAGTTGAAGGTAATAGAGGGATAGAAGCATGAAGAGAGCAGATGAAAAAGTAAAGTTAGTGAAGTATATAGCCAAGAGGGGCATAAGCACCTTCATAATCGTAGTCATCGCAGTGTATATTACCATATATATTGCGAATATGGGTGGGTATGTGGATGAGATCGTAAAGAGCGAGACTTATAAGTATGGAGGTGCGTAATAACCCTGCTTACAGTCACCTCACATCTGGTGAGATGGAGGAGTTAATAGATAAACTGTATGAGCAGGAGGTAAAACGTTTAGGTCTTGATAAACCATTTCTATATAGGAGCTTCATATACCTTAAGAACGCTCTAACCCTAGAACTTGGTAGGGCTCAGTATTTAACCAGTGACAGCGGCTCAAGGAACGTTAGAAATATAATTCTTGAGAGGCTCCCTGCAACTGTTCTGTTATTCACAACGGCGAACCTCATAATCTTCGTTATAGGCTTGTTTGGAGGGCTCTTCCTCTCCAGACGTTACGGAAGTAAACTCGATAAGGTTATAGTTACCCTTTCTCCCCTCTCATCGATACCCGGATGGTTCTATGGGATATTCCTCATACTGATATTCGCCTCATGGTTCCATCTACTCCCCTACGGGGGATTTGTGGACGCTCCTCCCCCAAAAGACTCATTAAACTACGCCCTAAGCGTTATGAAGCATATGATACTGCCCGTAATATCATGGTTGATAAGTTACTCACTCATAGAGATTTACGTGAGGAGAACATTCTTCCTAATGTTCTCAAACGAGGACTACGTGGAGATGGCTAAGGCGAAGGGCGTACCACCGAGGATGATAGAGAGGAGGTATATACTACGACCAACCCTCCCCCCAATAATAACGAGTTTCGCCCTAACCTTGATAAGCTCATGGATGGGCGCTATAATAACAGAGAGGGTCTTCAACTGGCCAGGTATAGGAAGCCTCTTCTACATGGCAGCAAGCATATTCGATTCACCCGTTATAATCGGGGAGGTTGTTATCTACGCCTACCTGCTTGGGTTAACGGTCTTCGTTCTGGATGTGATCTACGCCCTTATTGATCCACGGATAAGGGTTGGGGGTGCGTGATCATGGCGGAGTTGTGGAAGGCTAGGCTTAAGGAACTTAGGTTCTATAAATCTGCAATGCTCGGAACAGGTATCCTCATATTCCTGATTGCAGTCTCAGTTTATACCATTATTACTATACCTTACGGTGAAGCGGTGGAACTCTGGAAGGCTGGAGAAGGCTTCTGGATAGATAACCCCAGAAACGCACAGCCTTCATGGGTCAACCTCTTCTCCTCAAAGAAGCTTCCTGAGACTATAATCCTTGATACACGGAAGGGTGGAGCTGGCATAGGGAAGGTTATCATACCCATAAGGGGCGGGATGAGCAGGATCAATATAGAAGTCTCATTCGACTACCAATATGACGACTTCCCCAGCGAGGTGAACCTGTTCCTGACAGCGAAATACAATAGAACCTCACCACACATCTCGGTTTACTGGGTGAAACCGAACGGTCAAAAGATGAAGTTAAAGGAGTTAGGGGTCAAGGAGACGAGTGCATACTACATCTCGATCGATCATGAGTTGTCGAAGCGTTTACAGAGTTACCTAGAGGATAAAGTTGGCGGAGAGTTGGAGTATGAAGTAACCCCTGAGATAGCGCTCTTCGCGGTTGAGGATGAGAGCGCCCTCAAACTCGAGACAGTTAAACCGATGAAGGGTAGGTATAAACTGTTGATTGAGGGATTATCCTTCGAGAGAGACTGCGACGTCAACATCAAACTCGTAGTATATGGGAAGGTTTACGGGGTGGCTGGAACAGACCACTTGAGGAGAGACTTGAGGATTGCCATCTTGTGGGGAGCCCCAATCGCCTTAGCATTCGGAGTTACAGCCTCAGTATCCGTAGCGCTCCTACAGATAATCATAGCCGCTGTGAGCGCCTGGTATGGGAGGAGCGTTGACTTTCTACTCCAGAAGGCTACAGAGGTCAGTATGATACTTCCCTTCCTCCCAATCCTACTGATGATATCGGTCTTCTACAAGTTCAGCATATGGGTTCTCCTCGTTATAGTTGTAGCCTTAAGCGCCTTCGGTTCAGGGGTTAAAACCTATAGAGCCATGTTCCTACAGGTAAAGGAGCTCCCATACATAGAGGCAGCCAAAGCCTATGGGGCAGGCGACCTGAGGATAGTCTTTCGTTACATGATCCCAAAGGTTCTCCCGACAATCATACCGTCCTTAGTGTTGTCGGTCTCGGGGTTCGTATTCCTTGAGGCAGCCCTGGCGATGCTCGGTTTAGGAGACCCTCTCGCCCCCACATGGGGTAAAATCATAGAGGACGCATACGATAAGGGCGCATTGTATAAGGGGTACTACTACTGGATTCTAGAACCATCCATATTCCTTGTAGTCACAGCCCTAGGCTTCGCTCTACTGGGCTTCGCCCTAGATAAGATATTCAACCCAAGATTGAGAGAGATGTAGATGTGCCCTCCACTCCTAAGAGTCGAAGACCTACGCCTATACTTCAGCACAAGGAAGGGTGCAGTCAAGGCTGTTGACGACGTCTCATTTGAGGTTGACCGTGGGGAGACCTTGGCTTTGATAGGTGAGTCTGGCTGTGGTAAGAGTTCCCTAGCCAAGGCCATAATCCGCCTCCTACCCAGAAACGTCAGCGTCTATGAGGGTCATGTCTACCTTAACGGTGAAGATCTGATGAACCTTGATGAGGAAGAGTTTAGGAAGACCGTGAGGTGGACGGGGATCTCAATGGTTTCCCAGGCTGCATTGAACTCCTTGAACCCAGTAATCAAGGTTGGGCAGCAGGTGGCTGAACCCCTAATACTCCATAAGGGGATGAAGGGGAAGGAAGCCCTAGAGAAGGCTAGGGAGACCCTCCAAAGGGTTGGGATACCTGAAACCTTCGCTGATAGGTATCCATTCGAGTTGAGCGGTGGGATGAGGCAGAGAGCCATCATCGCCATGACCTTGATAACCAACCCAGACCTGATAATCTTAGATGAGCCCACCTCGGCGCTGGACGTACTGACGCAGGCAAATATAATGAACCTACTCAAAAAGATAAAGAGGGAGTTGAACCTCAGCTTCATCTTCATAACCCATGACATCGCCCTCTCAAGCGAGTTGGCGGATAAGGTAGCAGTGATGTATGCTGGTCAGATAGTTGAGTTGAGCGATGCGGAGAGGTTCTATAAATCCCCGCTCCATCCCTACTCAACCAAGTTGATGGCCAGCGTGCCAACGTTGAGGGAGAATAAAAAATTAGAGTTCATCCCAGGTTCTCCTCCGAGTTTGATTGAACCCCCGAAGGGTTGCAGGTTTGCCCCCAGATGCCCATATAGAACCGAAGACTGCTCTAGGGATCCTCCCCTAATCAGTTTGGGGGATGGTTGTTATGTTAGATGCTGGCTTCACTGGAAGGGGTGAACGGATGGTTAACAGTCAAGCTCTTCTATCTGTGAGGGATCTACGTAAATGGCATGAGTTAAAGAGGGGACTCTTCGGAAGGGTTGACTACGTTAAAGCTGTTGACGGAGTGAGCTTCGACCTGAAGAGGGGTGAAGCCGTCTCCATCGTTGGAGAGAGCGGAAGCGGAAAGACAACCTTAGGGAAGACTATTCTAAGACTATACAAACCCACAAGCGGGGTTATATTATTCGATGGCATAGACGTAACGAATCTGAAGTCACGGGAGCTGAGGGAATACCGCAGGAATGTAGGCTTCGTCCAACAAGACCCCTTCGGAGCCCTAGCACCCTTCATGACTGTAAGGCAAATCTTGGAAGAACCCTTAATAATCAACAAAATTAAGAAGAGGGAGAGGATCAAAAGGATACGCAGCTCCCTCGAAGAGGTTAGGTTGACACCCGTCGAGGATTTCATAAATAAGTATCCCCACATGTTGAGTGGAGGTCAACAGCAGAGGCTAGTCATAGCGAGAGCCATAATACTGAACCCCAAGCTGATAATAGCAGATGAACCTGTCTCCATGCTGGACGCCTCAGTTAGGATAGAGATACTGACGCTCCTCAGGGAACTCCAGAGAAGACATAACCTGAGCGTGATATACATAACCCACGACCTATCCACAACTAGGTACTTCTCCGAGTGGATATACATCATGTACGCTGGTAAGATCGTTGAGAAGGCTGAAACCGGAGAGGTGCTGAGTAAACCCTTCCATCCCTACACAAGAGCGCTCCTCAACGCCACTCCAGACCCAGACCCAAAGAACAGGTTCGTAATGAGAGATGTTCCACCTGGGGAACCGCCAAGTTTGGCGAACCCTCCTAAAGGATGTAGGTTCCACCCCAGATGCATCTACATGAAGAAGGGACTCTGCGACAAGAAGGAACCGCCAGAGGTGGAGGTTGAGAGGAACCACCTTGTAGGATGCTGGTTGTATGCATAATCTAGAGAAGAAGACGGTGAATATGATCCTTATCGGGGGCATCCTGCTAATTCTTGGCTTCATTCTATCCCTATTCATGGCTATAAGGTTGGTGGAACCAGACTTCATACTTCTATTCTTCTCCCTTTCATTCTCAACCGCAGGTTTGGCTATCGGAGGTTATGCCCTCTACACCTCAATCCTGACAAGGCGACCTGAGAGGGAGGCTGAGACAACCGCTGAGTAAGACATCTAAGCCGTTTCTGCTCTAAGCCTTAAATTGAATATCTCCTCTAAGCATGGAGAAAGAGTATGAACCTATCTGAATAAGGATTCACATATAACAGGGAAGAAGAAATATGGTCAAAAATTCGTGTTCAGCAGTTCGCTTCGACGGTATAAAGCTACATCAGCATTACATCCCCAATTGACCAAGATGTAGGAAACTGATCGCCGCGATGTCAGAGAAGGGGAGAAGGTTGTCCCGATAAAAGGAGAGGGGCCAAGCGCCATCAGTATACCTAGCAGGCATATCCATCCGCCTACAACCGGTAATAAGCATGTAGAGTATGCCGTTTATAGTCTTCCTATCATCAGCCCTAGGCCTACCAGCCCTAGCCTTAGGAAGGCAGCAAAGACCTAATAAGCTCCCATTCACCGTCAGAAAACTCACGAAGACTCCATACCGAACCATAACCAAGAAAGGCTTAAGCTTAAGGCTTAAATAATTTTGAGACGAATTCGATATTTGCGTATACTTATAATTGGAAGCTTGGAGGTACAAGTTTGAGCCCATTTATTAAGGTGACCCTCTTAACCGTACTGATGGCTTCTTTGGCTGTTATGTCCTCTGCGGATGCCCTTCCCAACCTAGGGGCCGCAGAGAAGGTGCCTACAAGCATCACCTGTGATGTTAGCCCTCGGGAGGTTCATCTGGGCCTCGACGTGACGGTTTCCGGGGGCATCATACCTTTTATAGAGGTTCCTGTGACCTTGACCTTCATTAGGCCTGATGGCACATCTCTCCAACGTTCTACGTGGACTGATGTGGGTGCATGGGGGTCTCACTACAGTTATACCTTCACGCCTGACATGGAGGGTGTCTGGCGCGTATACGCTTCGTGGCCCGGGAACGACGAGTATTATGGTGCCACGTCTGAAGTGGTGAACTTCACCGTGCTCCCGCCCATAACGAGGACCAAGATCTACATCTCCCTGCCGAGGTCTGAGGTCACGGTTGGGGATAGCTTAGAGGTCAGCGGTAAGCTCGTAGCCGTCATAAACGGCTCAGAGGTCCCCATCGGAGGCGTGTCTGTAATTGTTAGTTTTAACCCACCCAGCCAGGTATGGGGACAGCCCATTACCAAAAGCGCGTCTACAGGGGATGATGGCACATTCTCCCTCACATTTAAACCGAACGCTGTGGGTAACTGGTCCGTCAGTGCCAGTTGGGAAGGAAACAAAACCTTCACTTATTGTAGCGCCAGCAAGCAATTCACGGTATTGGAGAGGAAGTTTCCGTGGGTTGAGGTGGTCGGCGGCGTAGTGGCCGTCGTCGCCGTGGTCTTGACTGTAAGGTTCCTCCGACGTAGGGGAGGCTCGTAATCTTTGGATTTGGAGGCATGATCGCTGTGATCAAGAACCTACACACCCTCCGCATGTCGGGCATCAACATTAGCAACACATTTATATCCACTTTCCGACACTATGGTCTCCGATGGGATTAGTGGAAAGCCGCCTATTTAGACACTTACCGTTCGTTGTCTTTTTAGTGCTTATTGGCTCTCTCATAACGTTTGGATTCTCGATCATCTATCTCACAGTCGCGGAACATGCTCGCGGAGATTATTTTTATCTGGAGACTGAATGTTTGGAACTGGAGTTCCATAGGGGATGGTGGGTTTCAAGGTGGGTGACCGAGAACGAGAGCGGAGTCGTGTACCACGTCGCCCTCTACAACGTTAGCGCCTATTTGAACGGTTTGATGATCGGCGTGAGCATCATAGTCTACGATGAGAACGCGGCTAGGGACTATATGGAGAGGAACGGGTTAACGGATACCTACTCAGCCCTCGTCTTCGAGGCTGAGAGGTGGTATAGATACATGAAGATCGAGAATGAGAATGCAACATTACGCTTCGTCGAGAACGGAACAGTTCTCGTCTCCGGGTTCGAAGCTAGATACTTAACCATGAAGGTGGAGAAGGGGTACAGGGACAGGGACGGCAACGTCCACAATTGGACAACGATGTTCATCTCTTGGATGCGCAACGGAATGCTCCATTACATAGCCTTCTACGGGGTTGAAGAAGGGTGGAGCCAACCAAAAACCCAAGAGATATTTAACCATCTACTTGAAACTCTCAGGTATAAGCGGGGTTGGGGAACATGAAGATAATGAAAGAATCTAGAGAGCAAATCTTAAGGTTGGCTCTGCACATAGCTTTGGGGAGCACAGTATACTTTCTTACAGCCTTGCTTTTGAGAACCTTCCTCTTCAGGGGCCTGTACATTCTCTTTGAATACTTCAATTGTGTGGGGGTTGGAGCCTTCAATGAAGCTCTGTTGGCGATTACCCTCATCACTTTAGGGGCCGTCTATATACCAAGCGGGTTCTGCGGCGGCCTATACACTGGACACAAACTCAAAGAGAACTTGAAGGTTATTCTGATCTTCCCGGCGATAGTCGGTTCCGTCATATTACTTATAATTTTAAACGTTTTCTTCGGTTACATAATAACCTATCAGTCTTGGATCGAGTACGAGGTTAACATACCCGTCTTCATGCCGGTTCTCGGGAGCATGGTGGGGGCCTACCTCGGAGGCTACACCATGAACTGGAAAAGGCTCATGATCGAGAGGGGAGCTAAACCCTTAGAGCTTCCAGAGGAGATCGAGGAGACCCTTGAACTCACCAAGATTAGAGGGATTGGACCTAGGAGGGCTGAGAAGCTCAGAGCCGCGGGGGTGAAGACCATAAAGGACTTAGCTGAATCCTCAGCTGAGAAACTCTCCGTCGAAACAGGCATCCCGGAGAAAACCCTCATAGAACTGATAAAACGTGCAAAGGAGCACTTGGGTTGACAAGCGAACATTCTTGAGGAAAATCCACAATTATACGTGGATTCCTAAGACCTCTTCACTTCGAGGACCCGCCTCTTTTGGTTGCAGGTTTCCCACGATTCACAGCTCTCCTGTACTGGTTTATCATGTTCTCTCCGTCTTTCATCGCCAGCGTTAAGTAAATATTTGGGTTCTATCCTTCAGATATCTAGGGTTCAGGTTATGCCCGACGCTGGTTTGGCCACCCTCCTATATCTTGCAGGCTTCCTGATGGTCCTCTTTGGGGCGATTCTTCTCATTATGAACTTTCTCCGTCGCGGCGTGGAGGGGAAGGGAGGCGTCGGCGGAGTCATACTTATAGGGCCGTTCCCGATAATCTTCGGGTCGGGTAGCCGCTTAACGAGGTTGCTCATGGTCATCTCCATACTACTCATGGTTGGAGTGTTGCTGATTGTTCTCCTTCCAAACCTGGCCAGTCTGGCAGAGGGGTTCCAAGCAACATGAGACTGCGCGGAGGCCCTTGTCGAGATGAGTAGATGCGAAATCTGCGGGGGCGAAGGCGCCTTCTTCATCTGTTCGAGGTGCAACCGGCTGGTCTGCTCCCTTCGACTCGAAGAGAGGCCTCTGTATCCGCTGTCTAGAGGAGGCCGGGGAGGCCTCGCGGCTTATTGGGTTGCGGCGGCCCTTCGGAACCGCGTCTTTAGGGTTCGCTCTCATAGTCTTCGGGATGCTTCTCATGGTGGCGGCTTCAGTGATCTCTTGGTCAGGAGGAGGGGTCATAATAATTCCTCCATTCTTCATCGGGACCGTTGAAGGAACAGCCGCCCTAACGATCATTCTCCTGATCATGGCGGTCACCATACTCATGATCTTCCTTCCATGGATTCTTGAACCGGGCAGATTCGTGAGAGTCGGCGAGAGAACCTTGAATCTGGAGGGGAAGACCGTTCAAGCCGAAGACTACATAATAACGCTGAGGATGCCGGGCTTCAGGGAGGATGACATAGAGGTTCAAACGTTCGCGGAGAGCCTAACCGTGAGGGCTTATAAGGATGGGAGATTAGCCTTCAGCAGGAGTTACAGCCTCCCGAAAGGGATGATCCCCGAGAAGGTGAGATACCGCTGTGAAGACGGTTTCCTCGTTATAAGGGTAACCCTTAGACGTGAAGACCAAGCAACATGAACTGTCTGTCGAGGAAAATGCTCAAAATCTTTATCTGAAGCCGTCATAATAAGAACGGTAAGTATCCGCTTGAGCGGGGTTAAACCTTTGAGGATACTCCAGCTCCACTCAAACTTCATCGAGTATAAACCCGTCGAGAAGGAGATCGAGGAGGCGGAGGAAAGCGGGAAGGAGACCTGCCGCCTCGAGGACCTCGTTGTCCTCTTCACGTCGGTTGAGGAGGGGGACGACGAGTCCGTCGTCTTAAGGGCCGTCGAGGACATAAAGGGATACCTCGACACCGTCAAGGCTGACAGAATTTTGATCTATCCGTACGCCCATTTGAGTAGCAACCTCGCGAAGCCCCGGGAAGCACTCAAGGTTCTTAGGGAGCTAGAACGCCGAGCTAGAGAGGCCGGGATCGAGACTTACCGGGCTCCCTTCGGGTGGTGTAAACAGTTCACGATCTCCATAAAAGGGCATCCCCTAGCGGAGCAGTTCAAGACCGTGCTACCGGCCCGGGAGGCCGTTAAGGAGAAGCCATCCGGGGAAGTCGTCTCGAAGGCTTTGAAGGCTGAAGAGAAGATTAAATCCTACTGGTTCATCCTCCAGCCCGACGGGAAGATGGTTCCGGTTGAGGAGTTCGACTTCTCGGGACACGGGAACCTAGAGAAGTTCGCCAAGTATGAAATCTCAAAGGTTAGGGTTGCCATGCAGGTTCCGCCCCACGTCACCCTCATGAAGAGGCTTGAGATAGCCGACTACGAGCCTGGAAGCGACCCCGGAAACATGAGGTGGTACCCGAAAGGCGCCCTCATAAAGTCTCTCATAGAGGACTACGTCACCAGGAAGGTTGTCGAGTACGGGGCTATGGAGGTTGAGACCCCTGTGATGTATGATCTTCAACATCCAAGCTTGGCGGACTACTTCAACAGGTTCCCGGCACGCCAGTACATCGTCAAATCCGAGGATAAGGAGTATTTCTTGAGGTTCAGCGCCTGTTTCGGGCAGTTCCTGATGATGCATGACGCCCAGATATCTTATAGGCAGTTGCCTCTAAGGGTCTACGAGCTGACGAGGTACAGTTTCCGCAGGGAGAAGAGCGGCGAGCTCTCGGGGCTTAGGAGGCTCCGCGCCTTCACGATGCCCGACTGCCACGCTCTCTGCGCCGACCTAGACCAAGCGAAGGAGGAGGTCATGAGGAGGCTTAGGCTCTCCATGGAGACCTTGGAGGCTTTCGGCCTTGGCAGAGAGGACTACGAGTTGGCGGTGAGGTTTACACGCGACTTCTACAGGGAGAACAAGGAGTTCGTCACCTCCTTGGTGAAGGAGTTCGGGAAACCAGCCTTGATAGAGATGTGGGACAGACAGTTCTTCTATTTCGTGTTGAAGTGGGAGTTCAACTTCGTCGACAACCTCGACAAGGCTTCAGCCCTCTCGACGGATCAGATCGACACCGAGAACGGACAGCGGTACGGGATAACCTACGTCGACGAGAAGGGTGAGAGGCGGCATCCTCTGATTCTCCACTGCTCTCCAAGCGGGGCTATAGAACGCGTCATATACGCGATGCTTGAGAAGGCTTACAGAGACCAGCTGAACGGGAAGGCTCCCATGTTTCCCGTCTGGCTCTCTCCGGTTCAGGTTAGGGTGATCCCCGTCTCGGAGCGGTTCATACCGGACGCCGAGAAGATCGCGGACGAGTTGGGAATGGAGAGTCATCGCATCCGGGTTGACGTGGACGACAGGCCCCTAACGTTGCAGAAGAAGATAAGGGAGGCTGAGATGGAGTGGATACCATACATAGTTGTTGTGGGGCGGAGGGAGGTTGAGTCGGGAGTCTTAGCCGTAAGGGATAGGCAGACCGAGAAGGTTGGGGAGCCGGCCGAGATCAAGAAGATGAGCCTTAAAGAGCTCGTAGAAGAGATTAAAAACCAGACGAGGGGCAAACCCTTCAAGCCTCTAGCCCTGCCGAGAGCCCTCTCCCAAAGGCCTAGATTCTTCGGATAATCGGGTAATAGGAAAAATGATTTATTCGGGAGCCGTCTAATTCAGAGCGTTCAACAGGGTTATGGGAGGCACGTTATGTCTGAAGATGAACTCCTCATCTACATAGATGGAGAGTACTACCCAAAATCCGAGGCGAAGATATCCGTCTACGACCACGGCTTCCTCTACGGGGACGGAGTCTTCGAGGGGATCAGGTCTTACGGTGGGGTGGTCTTTAAGCTTAGGGAGCATATCGACCGGCTTTACACTTCTGCAGGGGCGATAATGCTGGAGATTCCTCTCACCAAGGAGGAGATGATTGAGGCTGTACTGGAGACTCTGAGGAAGAACCGCCTCAAAGACGCCTACATCCGCCTCGTTGTGACGAGAGGAATAGGGGATTTAGGGTTAGACCCAAGGAAGTGCCCTAAGCCCTCAGTCATAATAATTGCGGAGCCTCTCCTCCAGCTCTACGACAGGGAGAGACTCGAAAAGGGCATAAGTATGGTGATCTCTTGGGTTAGGAGGGACCCAGTTGACGCCACTACCCACGAGATAAAGTCTCTCAACTACTTGAATAGTATACTCTCAAAGATAGAGGCGAATAACGCGGGTGCAGACGAGGCTTTAATGCTTGATCATAGGGGCTTCGTCTGTGAGGCGACTGGGGAGAACATCTTCCTAGTGAAGGGCGACACCCTCATAACGCCGTCCTCCAGCTCCGGAGCCCTATCCGGGATAACCGCCAACGTCGTCAAGAGGATCGCCAAAGAGATGGGTCTAGCCGTGATCGAGAAGGACGTGACCCCAACCGACCTCTACAACGCGGATGAAGCGTTCCTGACGGGGACGGCGGCCGAGATCATGCCTATAAGGGAAGTCAACAAGCGGACTATAGGAGCCGGAAGGATCGGGCCTATAACAAGGAAGATTCTCGAGAGGTTCAACGAAATTGTTAGGGACCCCAAGGAAGGGGTTCCAATCTACTGAGGACACATCAGCCTCTGCTTTCAGGACGATTCAGATCAACCTGCAGGCCTTCAGGAGCTCGTGGAAGGCCTCGTCACTCCTCTCTGTCTTGTAGGCTCTTAAGGCTTGGATCACCTCTTCTCTCCTAACCTCTCCAAGCTTCTCAGCCACGGCCTCTGCTACGCCTCCCCCGACGAAGAGGAACTGGCTGACCGACGTCACGTTTGACACCCTCCTCTTGACGCTTGCGGTCTCGAAGTCTAGGATGTGCACGCTTTCGTCGGGGCCGATTATGATGTGCCTAGAAGCCCGGCTGAGCTCTCCGTGGTCCAAGCCTATCTTATCGAGCCTTCTAGACTGCTCCAAGACCTCTCTGAGAACCCTTCGAACCCTCTCTTTAACCTCACGTTCCTCCCCGTTCAAGGTTTTGATCCATTCGGGTAGGAGGGTTCCCTCAATAAACTCCATCATGAGTATGTTCTCGGACTCTGCGATGAGTCTGGGGCCGACCTCCACGGAGTTCGCGAGCCTCAGCATCTCGGCTTCCCTCTTCATGCTCTCCCTGTTGGCGTCCGTCCTCCTGATCTTCAGAGCTGCTTTACCAGCCTCCGTGTAGGCCGCGACGACCACCCCGACGCAACCCTTACCGAGAACCGGAACGTTCAGGATGAAGCTGCTCCCTGAGAACTCGAGGGCTTCGACCCCCAGCCTCGCCATCTCTCTGAGACGCCGCTCCAACTCGTCGGGGCTGTAGTTTGGGTAACAGACTACTCTGCAGTAAGGTTCGTTCCTCAAGGATTCAAGCCTGACGATCCGGCTTGGTGAGCTCGAATCCACGCTCTTAATCCCTCTCGAGCCACCTAGGCCTCCCAGAAAGGTACTCTGTTAGGAACTTCGCGAACTCCCGGTTGGATTTGTACAGGGAGGCTATCTCATGGTCTACGAGGACCTCAAGCGACTCGGATATTGCCTTAGAGACTAGGCTGGCTACGCCTAGGGTTCTCCCCCCATCCTTCAGCTCCTCCTTCAGGAGCGTTGCGGCGTCGGTGTAGGGTCTCCTAACCTCAACGACCCACCGGTCGCCCTCCACCCTTGGGCCGGAGACCGCGAGCTCCGAGTTGAGATACTTCTCGAGGAAACGTTCGCAGTCCTCAGCCTTCTCTAAGGGTGGGCCGGCATGTTTCTTCGCGGCTGGGAGGCGGAGGCTCTCCAGCTCGAAGAGGAGAACGTTGAGGTTCTCCTCGTCGCTCCAGATGTGGTCCCGGATGATACGGAAGCCGTGGCGTCGGATCAGCCCTCTTATAGCTCTACGAGACTTGTAGAGCTGGCCCCATAAGATGTCCGGCACAGCCTCAACCGGGCCGAACTTCACGATCACCATGGATGTTCCCTTACGCTCCAATACTTCGCGGAGCCTTCCAGCCGGGATGGGCTCCACGTCTCCGGGGTAGAAGAATCTGAGGCTGGGCCTCTTCCGGAACTCTCTGGAGGCCGCTATGAACTCGTTGAGCCTCGTCTTCCCGATGGATGAGGCTAGGTTCCTCGTCTCATCTATAGGGTCGACCACTATCAACGGAGCGCCTTGGAAGAGCTTTTCGGCGTCTTCTCTTCTACCCCTATAATGGTTCTCGACGTCGATCAGTTCCCCCCTCTTCCACTTGGAGGCTGCTTCTAGAACCTTCAGGAACGACCCGTAGTGGAGTATTAGGACCTCGCATAGGTATCCGCTGAAGCCGCCGACTTTTATCTCCGCCCCGTAGGTTCCTATCCCCTTCATGAACCTCTTCAGCAGGCGAACCTCGTCCCTCACCGGGTCGCTGAGTCTCCGTTTCATGTAGAGGGTGTGGAGAGGGGTTCTATCTACCGAGGAAGCCGCTTCAGAGGCTTCCTTAACCCTGAAGCACGGGACGAAATCGACCGTGTAACCCTCGA